>NZ_LGQU01000207.1:0-1175 GCF_003115935.1 Azospirillum sp. TSH20 | reverse complement strand
GAGCGGAACAAGCCGCACTGCAACGTTGGCACGATCGGCCACGTCGACCACGGCAAGACGTCGCTGACGGCGGCGATCACGAAGGTGCTGGCGGAGTCCGGCGGCGCCACCTTCACCGCTTACGACCAGATCGACAAGGCGCCGGAAGAGAAGGCGCGCGGCATCACGATCTCGACGGCCCACGTCGAGTACGAGACGCAGAATCGCCACTACGCGCACGTCGACTGCCCGGGCCACGCCGACTACGTGAAGAACATGATCACCGGCGCCGCCCAGATGGACGGCGCGATCCTGGTCGTGTCGGCCGCCGACGGCCCGATGCCGCAGACCCGCGAGCACATCCTGCTGGCCCGCCAGGTTGGCGTTCCGGCGCTGGTCGTGTTCCTGAACAAGGTCGACATGGTCGACGATCCGGAGCTGCTGGAGCTGGTCGAGCTGGAAGTTCGCGAGCTGCTGTCCTCCTACCAGTTCCCGGGCGACGACATTCCGATCACCAAGGGCTCGGCCCTGTGCGCCCTGGAAGACCGTCAGCCGGAGATCGGCCGCGACGCCGTTCTGGCTCTGATGAAGACGGTGGACGAGTACATCCCGCAGCCGGAGCGTCCGAAGGACCGTCCGTTCCTGATGCCGATCGAAGACGTGTTCTCGATCTCGGGCCGCGGCACCGTGGTGACCGGCCGTGTCGAGCGCGGCATCGTGAAGGTTGGTGACGAAGTCGAGATCGTCGGCCTGAAGGCGACGGTGAAGACCACCGTGACCGGCGTCGAGATGTTCCGCAAGCTGCTCGACTCGGGTGAGGCCGGCGACAACATCGGCGCGCTGCTGCGCGGCACCAAGCGCGAGGACGTCGAGCGCGGCCAGGTTCTGGCCAAGCCGGGTTCGATCACCCCGCACACCAAGTTCAAGGCCGAAGCCTACATCCTGACGAAGGAAGAGGGCGGCCGTCACACCCCGTTCTTCACCAACTACCGTCCGCAGTTCTACTTCCGGACGACGGACGTGACGGGCATGGTCTCGCTGCCGGAAGGCGTCGAGATGGTGATGCCGGGCGACAACGTCGCCATGGACGTGGCTCTGATCGCCCCGATCGCCATGGACGAGGGCCTGCGCTTCGCCATCCGCGAAGGCGGCCGTACCGTCGGCGCCGGCGTCGTTGCCAAGATCGTCGAGTGATG
>NZ_LGQU01000192.1:0-1185 GCF_003115935.1 Azospirillum sp. TSH20 | reverse complement strand
CCGGGGGAATGGGAAGGGGCCTCAGCCCCGCAGCACCCCCCGCCGCAAGCAGCATCCGGGCCGTCCGCAACCGGATCGGCGGGGGTGGCGCCATAGCCGAGCGCGGCCAGCGGGCGGACCACCGCCTCGGTACCCAGCGTGTCGTCGTGCGAGACGGCGACCGTGCCGGCGGGCACCGACACCCGCACCTCGCGGACCCCCGGCACCCGGCGCAGCGCCGTCTCGATCTTGGCGGCACAGGATCCGCAATCCATGCCGGAAACCCGGTAGCGGCTGGTGTGCAGGGCGGCGCCGGCCTGCGTACCGGACAGCGGTTCGGGACTGGATCCGTACATGGTGGAGGCTCCTCGATCATGGCCGGTTGCCGGCAGCTCCCCCGGAGCCTAAATCCTCCAGCGACTGGAGGATCAAGAGAGAAAAGCCGACCATGTCCAGCCTGCCCGACACCTCACCCGCCGCCCTGACCATCGGCACGCTCGCCAAACGGACCGGCGTGAAGATCCCGACCATCCGCTATTATGAGGGCATCGGCCTGCTGCCGGAGGCGCCGCGCACCGGCAGCAACCGGCGCAGCTACGACGACGGGGCGGTCAACCGTCTGCGCTTCATCCGCCATGCCCGCGAGCTGGGCTTCGAGGTGGAGGCGATCCGCCAGCTGCTGGCCATGGCCGACGATCCGGGCCGGCCTTGCCGGGAGGCCGACCTGCTGGCCCGCACCCATCTGGCCGAGATCGAGTCCAGAATTGCCCGGCTGGAGGCCCTGCGCGACGAGGTCCGGCGGATGGTGGAGGGCTGCGCCCAAGACCAGGTGCGCAGCTGCCACGTCATCGAGGTGCTGGCCGACCACGCCCATTGCCTGCACGACCGGCATTGACGGAAAAGCCCCCTCCGGGACGAAGCGCCGCAACGGACAAATTATGACCTGCTTCCGGTTGCTCGGCGGACGGCGGCGTTTATCGTCACGTTCATCGGGAGCGTCGCATCAAATTCGGCCTTTCACGACGGGAAGGAAATGCGGGAACTGCAGGCTTCTAAACACCCGCCACCCCGGCGACGAACACATCCCATCGGTTGTTGGTGTCGCCGCTGACCAGGGTCGGGACGTTGCTGTGGAAGCCGACATGCAGACCGTCGGCGGACAGGGACAGCCCGTCGCTGCTGGGGTCTTCGGCGATGCGCGTGAGT
>NZ_LGQU01000220.1:0-1228 GCF_003115935.1 Azospirillum sp. TSH20 | reverse complement strand
CCCCCGCCACTTCTGCGGCGGGATTGGGGTCGCTGATGGCGACGCTCATCCCCCTGGACAGGAACAGCGCCGCCCAACTGGCGCCGATGGTGCCGGCGCCGATGACGGCGACACGCCCAACTGCGTCAGGATCGGGGGCCACCGGCCCCTGAAGGTCCGATCGGGTGTCGGTTGGGTTGGCCGTTGGGTTGGCCCTGGGATTGAGTGTCATGGTCCTCCCCGGATGTTCTGGTTTTGCCCAGGCTGTTCATCAGCAGGTCGATGGACTGGGCCGCGATGTTGTGGGCGCTGAGGGCGCCGTTCGGCCGGTACCAGCGGGCGATGCAGCTCTCGGCGATGCCGCGTTCGATCAGGCGGCCGAGGCTCCTCGCCGACGCGGATCACGCACAGGCCGAAGTCCATGGTGACGATCTCGGCATATCTGTGCATGACGGCGGTCAGTTCCTCATAGGCGCTGCCGCCATGGCCCATCACGTCGTTGGAGACCTCGTCGAGCATCTTCAGCCCGATGCGCACGCACTCGAAGAGGATCTTCGCCTTGTTCCTGACGTAATAGTGGATGGTCGGCTTGGTGACATTCAGGCGCCGCGCGATGTCGTCCAGCGACGTGCTGTGAAAGCCTATCTCGTAGAAGGCCTGCGCCGCCGTCCGCAGCACGGCGACATGCTTGGCTTCCCGCTCCGTCCGGCAGTCCACAGACGCCTTTCATGGCGATCCGCCGTCCAAAGTTTTCCGCATTGGAGCATCTTGCATCGCATCGTCACTACGTTCCGGCACGCGGCCATCCTCCAGCCTTTGCATTCCCCTCCGCTTTCGTCCATCGCGCCGACATCCGCAGCAGCAATGGCCGATTGATAGCCACGCGCACTGTTGATAAGCGCATCAATTTGCCTCATCCTACTTACAAGTAACATGCATTCCAACAAGTATGTTTTGGGTGCAAGCATAAGGAAGGATGAACGCATGGACGTCATCGCCTTGACCCGGGCCGACAGCATCGGCGCAGCGCCGATCTGGCGGTCGCGTCGAGGCTGGCCTAGATGGAGTGGCCGGTGACGGTGGTGATCGACTCCACAGGACTGAAGGTGTTCGGCAAAGGCGAATGGCACCTGGAGAAGCATGGCGGCACGGCGTACCGGAGCTGGGGAAAACTCCACTTGGCGGTCGATCCCGACACCGGCGAGATCCTCACTTCAGAGCTGACGACCAAGCAGGAGGGCGATGCTTC
>NZ_LGQU01000221.1:0-1239 GCF_003115935.1 Azospirillum sp. TSH20 | reverse complement strand
ATCCGTCACCTCCGCCAGGCCCACGACTATTAACGTGGTTCCCATCGACTACGCCTTTCGGCCTCGCCTTAGGGGCCGGCTCACCCTGCGTGGATTAACCTTGCGCAGGAACCCTTGGACTTTCGGCGACAGTGTTTCTCACACTGTTTGTCGCTACTCATGTCAGCATTCTCACTTCCGATACCTCCAGGCGGCCTCACGGACACCCTTCGCAGGCTTACGGAACGCTCCGCTACCACGTGATCAAAGATCACATCCGCAGCTTCGGTACACGGCTTGAGCCCCGATACATTTTCGGCGCAGGCCGGCTTAACTAGACCAGTGAGCTATTACGCTTTCTTTAAAGGATGGCTGCTTCTAAGCCAACCTCCTGGTTGTCATGGCCTTCCCACATCCTTTCCCACTTAGCCGTGATTTGGGGACCTTAGCTGGCGGTCTGGGCTGTTTCCCTCTCGACGATGGACCTTAGCACCCACCGTCTGTCTGCCGGACTGCACTCTGCGGTATTCGGAGTTTGGTTAGGTTTGGTAAGGCTCGCGCCCCCCTAGCCCATCCAGTGCTCTACCCCCGCAGGTGATATCCGACGCGCTACCTAAATAGCTTTCGCGGAGAACCAGCTATTTCCTGATTTGATTGGCCTTTCACCCCTAGCCACAGGTCATCTCCGACTTTTTCAACAGGCGTGAGTTCGGTCCTCCAGTGCGTGTTACCGCACCTTCAACCTGCCCATGGCTAGATCATCAGGTTTCGGGTCTAAAGCATGCAACTCGGTCGCCCTATTCAGACTCGCTTTCGCTGCGCCTCCACCTACCGGCTTAAGCTCGCTGCATACTCTAAGTCGCTGACCCATTATACAAAAGGTACGCCGTCACCCCATGAAGAGGCTCCGACTGCTTGTAGGCATCCGGTTTCAGGAACTGTTTCACTCCCCTTGTCGGGGTGCTTTTCACCTTTCCCTCACGGTACTGGTGCACTATCGGTCACTGAGGAGTACTTAGGCTTGGAGGGTGGTCCCCCCATGTTCAGACAGGGTTTCACGTGCCCCGCCCTACTCGAGCATTCGATCCGGTTTATCCATACGGGACTATCACCCACTGTGGTCCGACTTTCCAGACGGTTCCGGTTATGTAGATCGAATGACTGGCCTGGTCCGCGTTCGCTCGCCACTACTAGCGGAGTCTCGGTTGATGTCCTTTCCTCCGGCTACTTAGATGTTTCAGTTCGCCGGGTTCGCTTCCC
>NZ_LGQU01000190.1:0-1423 GCF_003115935.1 Azospirillum sp. TSH20 | reverse complement strand
TGCCCAGCGCGTTGGCGTGGCCGGCGACCAGCGTGCCGGCGCTGATGGTGGTGGCGCCGGTGTAGCTGTTGCTGCCCGACAGGGTCAGACTGCCGGCACCGGTCTTGGTCAGGGCGTAACTGCCGGAGAGGGCCCCCGACAGGGTGGCGGATGAGCCGCTGCCGACGCTGAGCGTGGCGGCGCCCGCCAAGCTGACCGCCTTGCTGATGGTGGTGCCGGATCCGGTGATGTCCAGGATGGCGCCGGCGTCCAGGGATACGCTGCCTCCGCTGCCGAGATTGGCATCGGCCGAAACCGTGACCGTGGTCGAGGCGCTGACGGTCGTGCCGCCGCTGTAGCTGTTGGTGCCCGACAGCACGAAGGCGTTGCTGGTGCTGCCGTTGGCCAATGTCAGGCTGCGGGCACCGCCGCTTTCCGAAATCGTGCCGGAGAAGGTGACGACGGCGCCGCTGGCGAAGGATTCCGCGTTGTTGAAGGTCGACTGGTCGTCGGTCCCCAGCGTGGCGTTGCCCGCCAGCACGATGTTGTTGCCGATGGTCTTGGTGACGCCGCCGATGTAGAGCTGCGTACCGCCGGACATGGTGATCTGCCCGCTGCCCAGCGTGCTGGACCCCCAGACCCCCAGAATCCCGCTTGTGACGGCGATGTCGCCGGTGAAGCTGCTGGCGTTGTTGAGACGAAGAATGCCGAGGCCGCTCGAGGTCAGCGTCCCGGAGCCGGTCAGCGCCCCGGTGATGACCCATTGGGCGCCGGAAGCGTAAAGGGTGCCGCCGCCCGATCCGATGGCGATGGCGTTGCTGAAGAAGTCGAAGCCGCTGCCGGCACCCCCGTTCACGTCGTTGGCGCCGGCTCCGGTGAGGGAGAGCGTTCCGCCGTTCAGCGTGATGGCGCCGCTGGCGATGTTGGCGTGGCCGTCGATGTTCAGTTCGCCGGCGGTGACGGTCGTGGTCCAGCTTTGGCCGCTGTTGGTTCCCGACAGGATCAGCTTCGCGCTGCCCGCCTTGGTCAGGCTGCCCGTGCCGGTGATAGCGCCGCTGAAGGTCTGGTTGCTCGTCTGGCTGACGGTCAGTGCGTTGGCGCCCAGCGCGACCGTTCCTGCCCCGCTCAGCGTCCCGATGGTCTCGCTCGCCGACAGCAGGCTCAGCGTGGCGCCCGACGATACCGTCACGGCGCTGCTGTCGGCGAGCGCGGTGCCGGCGCTGCTGTTCAGTGCCAGGGTGCCGGCGCTGACGGTGGTGGCGCCGGTATAGCTGTTGGTGCCGGTCAGGGTCAGCGTGCCGCTGCCGGTCTTGGTCAGGGCATGGCTGCCGCTGACCACGCCGCTGATGGTCAGCTCGGTGCCCGACACGCCGATGGTGGTGTTGGCGCCCATGGCGACGGTGCCGCTGATCGTGGCGCTGCCACTGGTCACCTGCAGGGCGCC
>NZ_LGQU01000186.1:0-1427 GCF_003115935.1 Azospirillum sp. TSH20 | reverse complement strand
CTCGGAAGCGCTGAGCATCGTCATCGGCGGCGTTCCGACCGGCGCGATCCTCAGCGCCGGCACGCACAATGCCGACGGGACCTGGACTCTGACTCCGGCCCAGCTGACCGGGCTGACGATCACGCCGCCGTCGAACAGCGATGTCGATTTCGACCTGACCGTCACCGCCATCGCCAAGGACGGCGTCGCCGTCGAAGCGACCAAGAGCGAGACCCTGCATGTCACCGTCGATCCGGTGACCGACATGCCGACGCTGAGCGTCACCAGTGCTCGTGGAAGCGAAGACACCGCCATCGCGCTGACGATCAGCCCGGCGCTGACCGATACCGATGGCTCGGAAGCGCTGAGCATCGTCATTGCCGGCGTTCCCACCGGCGCGACGCTCAGCGCCGGCACGCACAATGCCGATGGGACCTGGACCCTGACCCCGGCGCAGCTTGCCGGCCTGACCATCACCCCACCGTCGAACAGCGACGTCGATTTCGACCTGACCGTCACCGCCATTGCCAAGGACGGCGTCGCCACCGAAGCGACCAAGAGCCAGACCCTGCACGTCACCGTCGATCCGGTGACCGATACCCCGACGCTGAGCGTCACCGCCGCCACCGGCAACGAAGACACCGCCATCGCCCTGGCGATCAACCCGGCGCTGACCGATCTGGACAGCTCGGAGACGCTGAGCATCACCATCAGCGGCATCCCCGCCGGTGCAACGCTCGCCAACACGCTGAACGGCGCGCTGACGGTCACCGGCGGCTCGATCACGCTGACCAAGGATCAGCTTGCCGGCCTGACCGTCACGCCGCCGTCGAACAGCGACCTCGACTTCACCCTGACCATCAAGGCTACGGCCAAGGACGGCACTGCCGATGCGGTCTCGGTGACCCAGACGCTGCCGGTGACCGTCAACCCGGTGTCGGACACGCCGACGCTCACCGTCACCGCGGCCCAAGGCAATGAAGACACCGCCATCGCCCTGACGATCAGCCCGGCCCTGACCGATCTGGACGGCTCGGAAGCGCTGAGCATTGTCATCGCCGGCGTTCCTACCGGTGCGACGCTCAGCGCCGGCACGCACAATGCCGACGGAACCTGGACCCTGACCCCGGCCCAGCTGACCGGCCTGACCATCACCCCGCCGTCGAACAGTGACGTCGATTTCGACCTGACGGTGACCGCCATTGCCAAGGACGGCGTCGCTGCCGAGGCGACCAAGAGCGAGACCCTGCGCGTCACCGTCGACCCGGTGACCGACACGCCGACGCTGAGCGTCACCGCCGCGCAGGGCAATGAAGACACCGCCATCGCGCTGACGATCAACCCGGCCCTGACCGACACCGACGGGTCGGAAGCCTTGAGCATCCGGATCACCGGCATCCCCGCCGGCGCCACGCTCGCCAACACGCTGAACGGCACGCTGACGGTCA
>NZ_LGQU01000215.1:0-1505 GCF_003115935.1 Azospirillum sp. TSH20 | reverse complement strand
GCGTGTGAGACACCCTGTGTCAACCCTGTGGAACGAGGTTGAGCGCTCTGGAGGCGGTATGCTGTTCAGGGTTGTAGGGTTTGGCGTCGTACCAGGCGCGCCACAGCACGCGGATCCAGGCGCGGGCGAGGATGCGTATGGCGTGGGGGTGATTGCAGCCGCGGTCACGGGCTTTGCGATAGACAGCGGCGGCCCAGGCGCAGGCATGGCGGGAGTTGTCGGCGAAGCAGGTGATGGCGGCGCGCAGGCGATGATTGCAGGCCCAGCGGAAGACGACGCCGCGGCTTTTGCCGGAGGCATGTGTGACGGGGCTGACGCCGGCTTCGGCGGCGAGTTGGTCGGGCGTTTGGAAACGCTCGCGCACGTCGCCGAGTTCGGCGAGGATCTGGGCGGCGCAGATGCGTCCGGCCCTCGGGAAGGACATCACGACTTTGCCGTCGGGGAGTTCGGCGATGGTGTGCTCGATGCGGGCGGAGAGCTTGGCGATCTCGGCGACGAGGCGCTCCAGGACGGCGGCGAGCGCGCGGACCATCTCGCCCTTGGCCTCGGCCTCCGCTTCGCCGGCCAGCCCGGTAGGGGCGGCGCGCAGGCGGTCCAGCAGATCGGCCGGGCTGCGGCGTCCGCAGTAGGCGTGGCTTGCCAGGAAGGCCTTGAGGCGCTTCTCGCCAAGGCGGGCGGCGCTGTCCGGGGTGGGATAGCGCTGGACGAAGGCGAGCGCGATGGGCGAGTCGATGTCGGCGAAGATGGCGCCGGCGCCGGGCCAGAAGCTGTCCAGCAGGCTGCGCAGGCGATTGGCCAGGCAGACGCGTTCGGCGACCAGGTCGTCGCGACCGCGGACCAGGGTACGCAAGGCCTTGATCTCGTCGGAACAGGGCGTCAGAGCCCGGAAGCGGTGGCCGTCGGTGCGCAGAATGTCGGCGAGCATGAAGGCATCGCCGGGATCGCTCTTGCCACCGGCGGCGCGGTAGCGCGGCCGGCAGGCCTTGACGACGTTGGGATGGATCGGCACGACCGGATGACCGGCCTCGACCAGGGCATCGACGATCAGTCCACTCGGGCGTTCGATAGCGATGGGAAGCTCGCCGGCCGGCGCCAGCTTCGCCAGCCGCTTGCACAGTTCCGCCAGACCGGCGGCATCGTGTTTGATCTCCAGGCGGAGCACAGCGGCTCCGGCGCCGTCGACGACGCAGACGGCGTGGCCGGTGCCGCCCCAATCCAATCCCCCGAAACACGGCATGGGCAGGTCCTCCGTGATTGCGCTACGCTGCCGAGCGTCGGGAGGAACTGCGGGCTGCTCATTGACCGGCGCTCCGGGCTGCTATCCCTGGCGCTACACCCTGTTGCCCGTCGTGCCCTCCCGGCACCCGCCATGTGGCGGGTCTCACACGGGCCGTTGGTCGGCAAGCGGCCTTGGCCGTCATGGCGGGTGCTCGGTCGGGGCCGAGCTTTTCACCCCGCATGCGGGGTGAAAAGCTCAACCAGCGCTAAGGTGACCCAATGAGCGG
>NZ_LGQU01000212.1:0-1595 GCF_003115935.1 Azospirillum sp. TSH20 | reverse complement strand
TGACCCCATAGGGTCTCGAAAGCCTTGGAATCATGGGGTTTTGGCAGAGTCGCCGTGACGGTTCAGCGACGATGGGGGAGGACGGTTTGCGGTGACCATCTGGTGACTCATCCACATCACGGCGGCGCTCATCCCTGGTGTAAGGACGCGCCATTACGAACTCGGTCGTAAGCCGTTGATCTGCATGCCCTTTTTGATGGTGGCTTCGCACAGTTCCGCCTGCCGCCGTTTTCGCCAGTGAAGTCAGTGACTTAGTGAAGGTTTTCAGGAGAAGAACGCATCATGGCCCCTCCGGTGAGGCGCAAAATCAGACTGACCGATGTCGCTGTCAAGAAACTTCCCGTTGGACGGTCCTGGGATACCGAAATCGGAGGATTCGGCGTGAAGGTTTACGCCTCTGGCAAAGCGCAGTTCATCCTGCGGTATCGCAGTCCAGACCGGAAACAACGGGAGTTCAGACTCGGCCAGTTTGGTGTCGTTGGTGCTGATGAAGCTCGAAGCAAAGCAAAAATTCTGATTGGAAAGATCATGGAAGGTTCTGATCCAGCCTGGGAGCGTAAGGTCAGTCTGGCAGCAGCGCGAACCTTCAACGACGTTATCGACAGATACCTTGAATGGGCTGATGGGCACCACAAGGAAACATCGCTGGCGGAGGTCCGTCGCTACTGCCGACTGCATATCCGTCCCCGATTTGGGGACTCCATGGTGTCCATCCTTACCCGAGGCAGCGTGCAGCAGGTCTACGACCGAATGCGACAGGCTCCGCATTCACGGGCCAAGGTGATCGCTTGGGCACGGTCGATCTGGACATGGGGCGAGAAGCGGGAGCTTGTTGGTGATACCCGGAACCCATTCGTGATCGACATAGGGGTGTCGAAGCCGAGACGGGCAAGGGTGCTGACGCCAGACGAGTACAAGCGGCTATGGCAGGCGCTTGAGAAGCATCGTTTCCACGGCTGTATTCGGAGTGTGTCGCTGTGGGCCATTGAGTTCTTGATGCTGTCACCGCTGCGCAAGAGCGAAGTTTTTCGTCTTCGCTGGGAAAACGTTGACCTTGATCGGAATCAAATTCGAGTGGTCCAGCACAAAACCGATCAGAAGGATGGCGCTTTAGACATTCACATCAGCGCGCCATTGAAGCAGTTGTTACAAAGAATGCCGAGATCGTGTGAATGGTTGTTTCCGACGCCAGAATCAATATCTGGGCACATCATGAGCGTGGACCGCGCGTGGGCGCTGATCAGAAGGGAGGCTGGACTGATGAAGGATAGTCAGCGTGTAACGCTGCATGATCTCCGTCGCAGTTGGAACAGCGTCGGTGCGACGCTTGGGTATGGGCCAAGCTTCATGGGTAAGGTGCTGGGCAACTCCGCGCGGGTGAACGAACGCCACTACTGGCACCTACAGGAAGGCCAGCGGCGGGAAATCACAGGACGTGTTGCAGAGACCATCGCGGGATTCGGTGCAAATCAGGAGGATCAGGATCGCACAGCATCTGAAGGTGGAGAAACCGTCCTCCCCCATCGTCGCTGAACCGTCACGGCGACTCTGCCAAAACCCCATGATTCCAAGGCTTTCGAGACCCTATGGGGTCA
>NZ_LGQU01000167.1:0-1602 GCF_003115935.1 Azospirillum sp. TSH20 | reverse complement strand
AGGTCCCGTCGGCATTGTGCGTGCCGGCGCTGAGGATCGCGCCGGTCGGAACGCCGCCGATGACGATGCTCAGCGCTTCCGAGCCGTCGGTATCGGTCAGGGCCGGGGTGATCGACAGGGCGATGGCGGTGTCTTCGTTGCCGCGCGCAGCAGTGACGGAAAGCGTCGGCGTGTCGGTTACCGGGTCGACGGTGACGCGCAGGGTTTCGCTCTTGGTCGCTTCGACGGCGGCGCCGTCCTTGGCAATGGCGGTGACCGTCAGGTCGAAATCAACGTCGCTGTTCGTCGGCGGCGTGATGGTCAAGCCGGTCAGTTGGGTCGGAGTCAGAGTCCAGGTCCCGTCGGCGTTGTGGGTGCCGGCGCTGAGCGTTGCACCGGTGGGAACGCCGGCAATGACGATGCTCAGCGCTTCCGAGCCATCGGTGTCGGTCAGGGCCGGGCTGATGGTCAGAGCGATGGCGGTGTCTTCGTTGCCACGAGCGGCGGTGACGCTCAGCGTCGGCGTGTCGGTCACCGGATCGACGGTGACGTGCAGGGTTTCGCTCTTGGTCGCTTCGACGGCAACGCCATCCTTGGCGATGGCGGTCACTGTCAGATCGAAATCGACGTCGCTGTTCGCCAGCGGCGTGACAGTCAGGCCGGCGAGCTGCGCCGGAGTCAGCGTCCAGGTTCCGTCGGCATTGTGCGTGCCGGCGCTGAGCGTCGCACCGGTGGGAACGCCGGCGATGACAATGCTCAGCGCTTCCGAGCCGTCGGTGTCGGTCAGCGCCGGGCTGATGGTCAGAGCAATGGCGGTGTCTTCGTTGCCTCGCGCGGCGGTGACGCTCAGCGTCGGCGTGTCCGACACCGGGTTGACGGTCACCGGCAGCGTCCGGGTCACCGAGACCGCACCGGCAGTGCCGTCCTTGGCCGTGGCGGTGACGGTCAGGGTGAAGTCGACATCGCTGTTCGACGGCGGCGTGACAGTCAGGCCGGCAAGCTGATCCTTGCTCAGCGTGATTGAGCCGCCGGTGACCGTCAGCACGTCGCCCGCCGTATTGCCGAGAGTGGCACCAGCAGGGATGCCGCTGATGGTGATGCTCAGCGTTTCCGAACCGTCCAGATCGGTCAGGGCCGGGTTGATCGCCAGCGCGATGGCGGTGTCTTCGTTGCCGGTGGCGGCGGTGACGCTGAGCGTCGGGGTATCGGTCACCGGATCGACGGTGACGTGCAGGGTCTTGCTCTTCGTCGCTTCGGCGGCGACGCCGTCCTTGGCGACGGCGGTGACGGTCAGGTCGAAATCGACGTCGCTGTTCGACGGCGGCGTGATGGTCAGACCCGCAAGCTGATCCTTGGTCAGCGTGATCGAACCATTGGTGACCGTCAGCGCGCTGTTCAGCGTGTTGGCAAGCGTGGCGCCGGCGGGGATGCCGGTGATCCGGATGCTCAGCGCTTCCGAGCCGTCGGTATCGGTCAGCGCCGGGCTGATCGTCAGCGCGATGGCGGTGTCTTCGTCGCCACGGGCGCTGGTAACCGAGAGCGTCGGCATGTCGGTCACCGGATCGACGGTGACATGCAGGGTCTCGCTCTTGGTCGCCACGGCAGCGACGCCATCCTTGGCAA
>NZ_LGQU01000053.1:0-81193 GCF_003115935.1 Azospirillum sp. TSH20 | reverse complement strand
CCGCAGGAGACGGTGCGCCTGCCGCAGCGAACCCGGCCATACCCGCAGCGCTGGCCGCAGGAGACGGTGCGCCTGCCGCAGCGAACCCAGCGGTGCCAGCAGCACCCGCCGCAGCAAACCCAGCCATACCCGCACCGCTGAAAGCAGGCGACGGAGCGCCAGCCGCGGCGAACCCGGCCATACCCGCAGCGCTGGCCGCCGGCGACGGTGCACCTGCGGCGGCGTGCCCGGCCATGCCTGCGCCGGCAAAGGAGGGAAGCGCGACGCCGGCCAGCGAAACAGCCGATGCCGCATTGGCAATCGATTCAGCGACCGTTGCGACACCGGTCTCGTTTGACAGGTTACCGAATGCCTCGGCCGCGGCAGAGCGTACATCCTCGGCCGTTATTCCGGCGAAACCGCTCTGCGCGAGAAGCGCTTGCTTGCCGGCAATATCCGACGTGTTCAACTGATCTCTAAATCCGCCATCGGTGGCGAGACGCTTTATAAGGTCAAGAGCCTGTTCGCTGGCCATTTGGCCCCTCCTGCAACGGGACTGCCAATTCGATTGTTACTATCGTTGAGCAACAGCTAAACCAATAGCATAGGCAATCGAGTTGTTTTCTACCAAAATCCGGCGGATTCCGATGAATCGCGCATAAATTTAATATTGGGCCGCTGACCAGTCAGGCGACGGAAACCGCACCGATCCGCAAAGAAAACGTCGCGCATTGATCCAATGCACCAAATGTTAAGAACGACACGCAGAGACAAAAACGGTCGCCGCGATAAACTAGTGTCAAAAACGGCAGGCCGACTGGAGCGACTCGGCATTGCTCCAGTCAGCCCGCCCATTACCGTTCCTGAATTCAGGCGGCCTTCTGATAAGCAGAGGCGGAGGCACCGCTGAAATTAGCGGTAAACGACGCCATCATATGGACATCGACCGTTTCAATCGCCGACGCGCTGGCAGCGACATGCAGCGGAGCGAGCGCGCGACCGTCGGCGGTCTCGATCGCAGACGCGCTCATCGCAACGTGCCGCGGAGCGAGCGCACGACCATCAGCCGTCTCGATCGCGGACGCGCTCATCGCAACGTGCCGCGGAGCGAGCGCGCGACCATCAGCCGTCTCGATCGCAGACGCGCTCATCGCAACGTGCCGCGGAGCCAACGCGCGACCATCAGCCGTCTCGATCGCAGACGCGCTCATCGCAACGTGCCGCGGAGCGAGCGCGCGACCGTCGGCGGTCTCGATCGCAGACGCGCTCATCGCAACATGCCGCGGAGCAAGCGCACGGCCGTCGGCCGTCTCGATCGCGGACGCGCTGGCGGCAACTTCGGTCACCATGCCTGCGCTCGGAGCGAGGTTGGAAGCAACGGCTGGAACAGCTTCAGCTTGCGTGCCGAAGACGTTTGCAGCAGCCGTGCGCATGTCGGACGCCGTCAGCGTTCCGAAGCCGCAACGCTGGAGAAGATCGCGCTTCCCCTGTGCGTCGAGCGATTGCAACTGGCTGCGAAAGCCATGGTCGGTAGCGAGGGACTTCAAGAGATCGAGAGCCGTCGAGTCGGCCATGTTCATCGCCTCCACAATTCATGCCGGCCAGTTCCAGCGGACATGACGACGGTACTGTGAAGCCTCAGCCTCGAACAAGCTAAAAAAGTTGCACAATGCGGGAATATTGCTACCGTCAGGCCATCGAATCAGTAAGCCCGACTCTGCAGCGACCGGACTGCTTGAGCGCGACCGCAGCCGAACCACTCCTCCCGGGTCTGGCGCCAGAAATCGGCCTCCGCCGGGACCATCGGTTCGGGCAGAAGACCCGACCCGCGGATCCGGGAACCAAGCCGGCGCGCCACGGCCTGCGAGGCCGCATTGTCCGGGTGGATCGAATGGACGACCTCGGTCCAGCCGAGATGGTCGAACACCCAGTCGATGGCCGCGACGGCACTCTCCATCGCATAGCCGCGCCCCCAGCACTCGCGTGGAAGAACCCAGCCAACCTCCGTCACCGGCCAGCCTTCCGGCACCCATGGGCCGACCCGCCCCACCCACCGGCCGCTGTCCTTCTCGATCACCGAAAACATGCCGAAGCCCTGGATCGCCCAGGCACCGGCCATGCCGACGAACCCCCGCCATGCCACGGATCGCGATTGCAGGCCGCCGATGAAGACGGTCGCCTGGGGATCGGTCATCATCGCAGCCCAGGCGTCGAAGTCCTCCGCTTGCGTGGGCCGAAGGATCAGACGCGCGGTTTCCAGAACCGGTTCACCCATGGATGCCACTATCGCCAATCAGAAAGCACCGCGAAGACGGAAAACCCAAGCCGGGAATATCCTTTGCAAGGAGCTGCGGCCTCGCGCGCAGATCAAGGATAATCGACAACCGAAAACACATGGCGGCACCGTGTCAGACAACGCATGGACGAATCATCATTCACAGGCATCAGCCGTCCGTCCAGAGCGAACTGTCGGTACTACCCCTTCATCTAAGCGGAACACCCTAGGCGTTCTGGGCTAGGGTGGCGGCGCGTCCGGCATCCCATATAGTAGCGCGCCTCCCGGTCCCGCGACCGTGGGAGGACAAGAAGAACGGACACAAGAACGGAGTACGATGATGTCGCGGTTTCGGATGGCGGTTCTGGCCCTGACGGCAATGAGCGGCGCAACCCTGGCCCTCACCGGCTTCAGCGGCGCCGCCGCAGCCCAGTCCAAGCTGGATTCCTCGGGCCAGCCCGTGTGGGACGAAAGCCATAACCAGCGTCCGACCGCGCCCAGCGACCGCGCGCTGGCGGCCGGGGTGGTGACCCTGCGCACGGCGACCTCCGCCCCCGGCCTGCTCGGCGTCTACGCCCGCAACGGCCTGCCCTTCGACATCGTGCTGAGCCGGGTCGACGCCACCCAGTGCGTCAACATCGTGCCGGAGGATTGCGGCCTGCTCGGCACCGACATCCGCGTCGCGACCGGCGCGGAGGTGCTGGTGCGCAGCGTGCGGCAGGCCGACATGACCCGCACCTACGGTGTCGTCCCGGTCTACAGCTGGCGCCCGGCGGTCGCCGCCAAGTAAAGCGGCCAGACGGGACCGCCGCCACCCGTGCGGCGGTCCCGCCCTTTCCATCTCCACCCTATTCTCTTGACTTCCCGTCGCCTGCGGGCTGAATGCCCGGGAGATCAGACGGGTTGCCGGCGATGATGTCCTTGTCCAAGATTATTCTCCTTGCGCTGGTGATCGGCGCGGTGTGGTTCGGCTGGCGCTGGGTCAACCGCGTGCAGGAAATCGGCCGCGCCCGCACCGCCGCCCGCCGCCAGGACGGCCCCAACCAATCCGGACGGCGCGATGCCGCATCCGGAGCCTCGACGCGCGACGCCGGCACCTACGCCGTGGAGGCGGAGGACATGGAGAAATGTCCGGAATGCGGCGCCTATGTCGCCCCCCGCTCCGCCGTGTCCTGCGGCCGCCCCGCCTGCCCCTACGGCCGCTGACGGCGGGAGCGGTCTGCCGCGCTGCGGCTTGATTTGACGGTCCCACCCGCCTATCGTGCGGCGCGTTTTCAACATTTCTATTGTGGACCGTCCATGGCCTCCCAGATCGGGACTTCCGACGGCGGAAACTCCGCCGACCGCCGCGGCCTGTCGTTCCAGGCCCTGATCCTCAAGCTCCACCAGTTCTGGTCGGAGCAGGGTTGCGTCATCCTGCAGCCCTACGACATGGAGGTCGGCGCCGGCACCTTCCACCCGGCGACCACGCTGCGTGCGCTGGGTCCCGATGCCTGGAAGGCGGCCTATGTCCAGCCGTCGCGCCGGCCGAAGGACGGCCGCTATGGCGAGAACCCGAACCGCCTGCAGCACTATTACCAGTACCAGGTCATCATGAAGCCCTCGCCGGCCAACGCGCAGGAGCTTTACCTGGACAGCCTGCGCGCCATCGGCATCGACCCGGCGCTGCACGACATCCGCTTCGTCGAGGACGACTGGGAAAGCCCGACTCTGGGCGCCTGGGGCCTGGGCTGGGAAGTGTGGTGCGACGGCATGGAAGTGACGCAGTACACCTATTTCCAGCAGGTCGGCGGCATCGAATGCGATCCGGTCGCGGTCGAGCTGACCTATGGCCTGGAGCGCCTCGCCATGTATGTGCAGGGCGTGGAGAATGTCTATGACCTGGACTTCAACGGCCAGGGCGTGAAGTACGGCGACGTCTTCAAGCGCGCCGAGGTCGAATACTCGAAGCATAACTTCGAGTTCGCCAACACCGACATGCTGCTCCAGCATTTCAAGGACGCCGAGGCCGAGTGTCAGGCGCTGGTGGCGCAGAATCTTGCGCTGCCCGCCTATGACCAGTGCATCAAGGCGTCGCATCTGTTCAACCTGCTGGACGCCCGCGGCGTGATCAGCGTTGTCGAGCGCGCCGCCTATATCGGCCGCGTGCGCACGCTGGCCAAGGCCTGCTGTGAAGCCTGGACGGGGGCGAAGTAATCCCATGACCGAACTCCTGATCGAATTCTTCTCCGAAGAAATCCCCGCCCGCATGCAGGCGCGGGCCGCCGACGACCTGAAGCGCCTCGTCACCGACAAGCTGGCGGCGAACGGCCTGACCTTCGCCAAGGCCGAAGCGCACTCCACCCCGCGCCGTCTGGCCCTGGTTGTTGACGGGCTGCCGGAGCGCACCGCCGACGTGCGCGAGGAGAAGAAGGGTCCGCGCGTCGGCTCGCCGGAGCAGGCGGTCGCCGGCTTCCTGAAGTCGGCCGGTCTCGACAGCCTCGACCAGTGCGAGCAGCGCGACACCGGCAAGGGCGTCTTCTACTTCGCAGTGACCGAGAAGAAGGGCCGCGAGACCGCCGAGGTGCTGGCGGAGATCATCCCCGCCGCCATGGCCGAACTGCCCTGGCCGAAGTCGATGCGCTGGGGCACCGGCACGGTGCGCTGGGTCCGTCCGCTGCACTCGATCATCGCCCTTTTCGGCGGACGCGTGCTCGACGGCGGCTATGACGTCGGCGGCACCCAGGGCCGCATCGCCTTCGGCAACGGCACGCGCGGCCATCGCTTCCTGGCGCCCGACGCCTTCACGGTCGAGAGCTTCGCCGACTACAAGGAGAAGCTGCGCGCCGCCAAGGTCGTGCTCGACCGCGAGGAACGCAAGGCCAAGATCAAGGCCGATGCCGAGGCGCTGGCCAAGGCCCAGGGCCTGACCCTGTCGCCCGACGACGCGCTGCTGGAGGAGGTCGCCGGCCTCGTCGAATGGCCGGTCGTGCTGATGGGCAGCATCGACGAGAGCTTCATGGACGTGCCGTCGGAGGTTCTCATCACCTCCATGCGCACCCACCAGAAGTATTTCGCCGTGCTGGACGCCGAGGGCCGGATGGCTCCGCGCTTCATCGTCGTGGCCAACACCGAGACGCTGGACGGCGGCAAGGCCGTGGTCGCCGGCAACGAGCGCGTTCTGCGCGCCCGCCTGTCCGACGCCAAGTTCTTCTGGGACCAGGATCGCAAGACCAAGCTGGAAGCCCGCGTCCCGGCGCTGGAGAAGATCACCTTCCACGCCAAGCTGGGTACGGTGGCCGAGAAGGTCACCCGGGTGCAGCTGCTGGCCGCCGAGATCGCCCGTGCCATCGGTGCCGACAGCGACGCCGCCAGCCGCGCCGCCCTGCTGTGCAAGGCTGATCTGGTGACCGAGGTGGTCGGCGAATTCCCCGAGGTCCAGGGGATCATGGGCCGCTACTACGCGCTGGGCCAGGGCGAGAGCGCCGACGTCGCCAACGCCATTGCCGATCATTACAAGCCGCTGGGTCCGTCGGACAGCTGCCCGACAGCGCCGGTTTCGGTTTCGGTGGCACTGGCCGACAAGATCGACACTCTGGTCGGCTTCTTCGCCATCGACGAAAAGCCGACGGGCTCGAAGGACCCCTATGCGCTGCGCCGCGCCGCGCTGGGCGTGATCCGGCTGGTGCTGGAGAACGGGCTGCGGGTGAAGCTGTCGGAGATTTTCGCTGCGGCCCATGGCGCCTACACGGTCAGCGGCTTCGCCCCGGCCGGCAGCGTCGGCGGCGACCTGATGTCCTTCTTCGCCGACCGCCTGAAGGTGGTGCTGCGCGAGCAGGGCGTCCGTCACGATCTGGTCGATGCCGTGTTCGCGCTCGGCGGCGAGGACGATCTGGTGCGGCTGCTGGCGCGGGTGAAGGCCCTGCAGGCTTTCGTCGGGTCCGACGAGGGCGCCAACTTGGCAGCGGCCTATAAGCGCGCGTCCAACATCGTGCGCATCGAGGAGAAGAAGGACGGCGCGAGCTTCGACCAGCCGGTCGATGCCGACCGTCTGGCCCAGGACGAGGAAAAGGCGCTGTTCGCCGCGCTGAATGAGGCCTCAGCCACCGCCAAGCCGCTGCTGGACGCGGAGGATTTCACCGGCACCATGGCGGCGCTGGCGAAGCTGCGCGGCCCGGTGGACGCCTTCTTCGACAAGGTGACGGTGAACGCGGAGGACAAGGATCTGCGCGCCAACCGCCTGCGCCTGCTGACGCAGATCCGCACGACGCTGAACGCGGTGGCCGACTTCTCGAAGATCGAGGGGTGAGGCTTGGGGGTGGGGCGTTAGCCCCCCACCCTGACCCTCCCCCGCTGGGCGGGGGAGGGGATAAGGGCTTGTTCGGAAAAGCAGCGGCAGTCCCTCCCCCGCCCAGCGGGGGAGGATAGGTGGGGGTCTAACCCCGCACCCTCACAACCCCGCCAAAGCCCGCCGGATTGCCTCGCGGAAGGCGTCCAGCGAGGCGATGTCCAGCAGGAACAGCGCGTGACCGCTGGCATCACCGGCAGCCAGCGCCATGTCGATGCGCACGAACAGCACTGGGTCGGTGGCGGACCCAATGACCGCCGCCGGCGCGCCGGTGCCATAGCCCGGAACCGCGCCCAACAATTCGCCGCCGATCAGGTTGGATAGGCTGGCGAGGCAGCCGTTCAGGATGATGTTGCCGATCTCGGTCAGCGCATCCTGTTCCATCTCGCCCGGCGCCTCGGCGGCGGGGTCGACGGGGACGAGGCGGCCGACCAGGGCCAGCGTGCCGCGTTCGGGGAAGATCAGCATCGCTTCGCCGGTGAAGGGGCCGGTGAAGGCGCCGCGCACGGCGCAGACCGGCTGGTCGCCCTCCAACTCGCCACCCACCTCGCTGGTGATGCGGGCGCGGGTCGACACCGCGAAGGACGGCACCGACAGATGCACCTCCTCCCCCAGCATGGAGCTGAGCGCGGCGGCCGGTTCGCCCATGCCGATGTTGAACAGCTCGGCGATGGCGTCGGCCTCGTCGGCGTCGAGACGGAGCGGGTCTTCCGATGCCGGGCCGGCGGATGTGGAGTCGGCCATCGGCGTCACTGCCCGGCCGCGGCGAGGAAGTCGCGGATCTTGTCCGACGTGATCGGCTTGGCGATGAAACGGACGCCCAGCGCCTCCGCCTTGCGCTTCAGCGTGTCCTGCACGTTGGCGGTCAGCAGGCCGATGGGCAGGCCGACGAAGCGCTCCTTCAGCCGCTCGGCCAGGGCCAGCCCGTCCATGCCCGGCATGTTGTAATCGACGATGGCGGCGACCGGCGGCACATCGCCGACGATCTCCAGCCCCTCTTCGCCGCTGGCCGCGGTGACGATGGTCCAGTCGGGCCGCAGAGAGGCGATGACGCTGGAGACCATGTTGCGCGCCAGTCGGCTGTCGTCGACGACGAGGATGCTGGTCATGCCGATACTTCCGTCCTAAAGGTTCCGTTCACACCTTGCGGGGTTCTTACCGCAAAGCGCCCCTGCCCACAACAGACGCTTCGCATCGGCCCCGACAACTTCAACCGCGATGGTCCTGCAATATATCAATGCTCAGCCGTGACTCCGCCGCTCCCGACGCGGTTCGCCCTTCGGCTCCGATACCGGTCCGGGCCGTGCTCGACACCAACATCCTGGTTGCCTATGCGCTGCTGGGCGATGCCGCGGCACGCCGGCACGACGCGATCCGCCGCTGCGTGGAACGGGTGCGCGCCGACCATGGCCTCGTCGGCAGCGCCGAAACGCTGGCGGAGCTGGACGAGGTGCTGATGCGGCCGACCTTCGACCGCTACGCCGCTGCGGCAGATCGCCGCGCCTTCCTCGTGCTCATTAGGAATGAGACGACACTGGTCGCCCCCGCCGCCGTCGGGCGCCTGTGCCGCGATCCGGAAGACGACATGTTTCTCGCCGCGGCGGTCGGCGGATCGGTGCCCTGGCTGGTGACCGTCGACCGCCAGCTTCTGTCGGTGCGCCGGGCCGGCGAAACGCGGGTGCTGCGGCCGGAACGCTTCCTCGAAGCGATGGCTCTTCAACATGGTCCCCAAGAATAGCCGCCAAAAATAGCCCGTGGGCATAGCCGTCAGAATCCGCTCGACAAACCGGGCGCGCTTTCTAGAATGAAAAGAGAACACACCGCAAACCGCGGGTGAACAGGGAATGGCCGGTGCGGAAAGCGCCGGCGGTATTGGCGGAGCGCAGGGGGCAACCGCAGCGATGAGCGTCCAACGGCTTCTGTTCGACGATCTGCCGGAGACCGAACCGGCGCGCAAGCCGCGCCGGGCGCGGGCTGCCGCGGGCGCCACAGCTTCGACGATGGCCGCCCAGGTCGCGGTCGATGTGGTGCGGGAGGCCGCCCCCCTGCCCAGGGCGGCGGTGATGGCGGCGACTGTCGCGACCCTGCCGCTCGCTCCGCCGGCTCCGCCACCGCCGCCCCCGGCCTTCGATCCGGCCGCCCTGTCCAACCCCGAACTTCGGGCGCTGGTGCAGGCGCTGCCCGACCAACGGCTGGCCCATCTGCTGATCGAGGCGGCGCGCGAACTGAAACGGCGCGCCGCCCCCGACCGCGGCGATGCCGACGGTGAGGATGGCGATGTCCCGATGGAACCCAATCCAGCCCTTTTGCGCGCCGCCCGGCAGGCTGTCGGCGAATTGTCCGGGGATGACTTCTGAGCCGCGTCTCACCGTTGGGGCGGCCCCTTAGTCAATAAAGTTTCCGAGACAAACCGCGCGGCTTTATGTCATGATCTGTCCCAGCCCACGCTCTACATGCCGCATCGCACAATATAGCGGTTACAAAGCGCCACCGGGCCCGCCGAACCTACAAGCGACGTCTCCCGGAGGGGTCTTTGGACTGGATCACTTGGTTGCAGGAATGGGGGAACGCCTTTTACCCGATGGCCTTTCTCTGGGCCTTTTTTGAAGGTGAAACATTTGTAATCTTCGGCGGGATGGGCGCCAAACTTGGCATCGTCAATCTGTATTGGCTGGTCGGTTCGGTGTGGATCGGCAGCTTCCTTGGCGATCAGGTCTGGTTCTGGCTGGGGCGCCGTTGGGGCAAAAAGGCCCTGGCCCGCTTTCCGTCCGCCGATGCCCATGCCTGCCGGGTCCTGAGCTGGCTGGAGAGATACGGCGTCGCCTTCATCCTGGTCTTCCGCTTCCTCTATGGCGTGCGCAACATCGCGTCGGTCGCCATCGGCACCTCCGGCATGAGGTGGTCCCGCTTCCTGTTCTGGAACTTCATCGCCGCCGGCATCTGGGCCTGGACCTTCGCCGGGGCCGGTTACCTGTTCGGTGAAGCCGCCGCCGCGATCGGCGAGGACGGGCCGAAGATCCTGTTGCTGAGCGGCCTTGCCATCGGCGGTCTGTGGATCGGGGTCAAGAGCTTCCGCTGGGTCCGCCGCCGTGCGCTTGCCGCGACCAACCCGGCGGAGTGATCCGGCGGCTTCTCCGACCGCGCCGGTCTCAGACCGCAAGAGTCTCCTGATCCTTCAGCCGCTCCCAGATCGCATCGAATTCCGCATGGCGGCCGGCAAACAGCGAGAGCAGGCGCGGGTCGAAATGCACCCTCGGATCCAGGCGGTCGTCACCGTTCAGCAGGATGTCGACCGCCTTCTCGTGGCTGAATGACGGCTTGTAGGGACGGGCGCTGCGCAGGGCGTCGTAGCAGTCGGCGATGGCGACGATGCGGGCGGCCAGCGGGATTTCCTCCCCCTTCAAGCCACGCGGATAGCCGGTGCCGGCCCACTGCTCGTGGTGGTACAGCGCGATCTCGGCAGCCATCTTCAGCCGGTCCGACGCGACCAGAATGTCGTGGCCGTAGACCGGATGGCGCCGCATCTCCGCCAGTTCGCGGTCGTCGAGCCGGCCCTTCTTGTGCAGCACCGCCTGATCGACGCTCATCTTGCCAACGTCGTGCAGGGCGGCGGAAAAGCGGATCTCGTTGCAGAAGGCGCGGCTGCAGCCGGCCCAGGTCGCCAGCGCGTGGGAGTATTCGTTGACGCGCAGGATGTGGTTGCCGGTGTCCTCGTCATGCACCTCGGCGGCGCGGGCCAGCAGGTTCACCGACACCATGAAGGCGCGCTCCGTCTCCGCCTGCAGTTCGGCGACGCGGCGGCGCTCCCGGGTCAGGGCGCGGTTCCGCTCGGTCAGCCGCTCCAGCGTCGCGGCGCGCTCCAGCGCCCGGCCGACGATGTGGTTGACCGGAGCGATCATCTGCTCATGTTCTGGCAGAAAGGAAGGCGGTCCCTCCACCGGGCGGCGGTTGATCAGCTGCACCACCCCGATCGGCCGGTCGCGGAAGCCTTTCAGCGCGAAGGCCATGATGGAGCGGGTGCGGAAACCGGTGCGCTGGTCGAAGGCGGGGTTGAAGCTGTAAGGGCGATCCTCCGCGATTGCGTAGGCATCCTCCAGCAGCAGAGTCTCGCCGGTCGCCGCGACATAGCCGACAATGGAGGCTTGGCTCACCGGCACCGAGAACAGCGTCGGTTTCGCGCGGATCACGTCGTTCTGGGCGCTGACCGCCTCCAGATGCCGGTGTCGCCCCTGCCCGCGCAGCATGAAGATCGTGCCCGCCTCGGCCCCGGTCAGGTCGCGGCATTTGCGCAGCACCCGATCGCTGAGCGATCGCAGCGACTGGTTCGGCGCACTTTCGATAAATTCAAGGAATTGGCCGACCAGACCCACAGCGCTCCCCCACCCCGGCGCACATACATCGGTGCACGAACAGAGTACCCCAATTGTCGCGCCCGGAAGAAGGGGCTTGCAGTTCTGAAAGTCACCAGCTGATCACAGGTCACAGACGACCGTCACAGCCCCATCCAGCCGCCGGCCCACAGCCAGACCGCCGCCAGCGCCATCGACAGCAGCGCCATCGGCACACCGCAGCGGGCGTGCTCGACAAAGCCCAGCCGGACACCGGCCGCCGCCGCCCGCTCCGCCACGATGATGTTGGCGAGGCTGCCCGGCAGCAGCAGGTTGCCGGCCAACGTCGACAGCAGCGCCAAACCATAGAGCGCCCCCTCGGGCGGCGACGGCCAGGCGGCCAGCAGCAGGATCACCGCCGGCACATTGCCGATGCTGTTGCTGCCCGCCAGCGCCAGCGGCAGCATCACCGCCAGCCGGTCGGGAAGCCATCCCGCCGCCTGCAGGTCGCCGACCAGGGCCGCCGGGATGCCGGTCAGCCCCAGCGCGTGGTTGATGGCGAAGAGCGCCGCGAACAGGACCAGCAGATGCCAGTCGACCATCCCCAGCATGTCGCGGCTGGCCATGCGCCGGCTGATCATCATCACGCCGGCCACCAGCAGCACCGCATGCTCCTGCGGGATGTCGCGGGTGAACAGAACCAGCAGCACCAGCGTCGCCGCCACCGCCTTGCCCAGTTGCCAGCGGTCGAGCGCCACCGGCGCCACCTGTCCCCCGCCCTCCTGCGGCATACCGAAGCGCCCGCGCCAGACGAGCCAGACGGTGCCGTAGACGATGGCCATGGCCGCCAGCGCCGGCCCGCCGCAGACCGCCAGGAAACGCCAGAAATCGAGATGCCCGACCTGACCGATCAGGATGTTCTGCGGGTTGCCGATCAGCGTGGCCGCCGACCCGGCATTGGCCGCCCCCGCGAGCGCGATCAGGTAGGGGCGCGGGTCGAGCTTGCGCGCCTGCAGACCCAGACACAGCATCGGCGTCATCGCGAAGACGACCACGTCGTTCGCCAGCACAGCGGACAAGCCGCCGGCGACCAGCACGATCACCGCCAGCAGCCGCGCCGGCGAGCGCGCCGCCTGCGCAACCTTCAGCGCGCACCAGTCGTAGAAACCACTGCCGGCATATTGCGCGGACAGGATCATCAGCCCCAGCAGGATGAAGATCGTCGGGAAATCGACCGCCGCGACCAATTGCGTGGTGTCGAGCGCACCGGCCGCCAGCAGCAGGATCGCCGCGACCAGCGCGATGCCGGTGCGGTCGATGCTGAGACCGGGAAAACGCCCCAGAGCCATGCCCAGATAGGTGGCGGTGAACAGAATCAGGATGGTGGCGGTCATAATGCCCGATGCGCAGGGAAAGTCAGTCGAGGGAGATGGTGGTTCCCTCGCGCGCGGCAAAGCAGTTCGGGAACTCCGCCTTCGCCGCCGCCTCGATCCGCTCCATGGTGGCGTCGTCGTGGTCGGGATCGTGATGGAACAGGCCCAGCGTCTTCACATGGGCCGCGCGGGCGATCCGCACCGCCTCCATCCAGGTCGAATGGCCCCAACCGACGCGCTGCGCCCATTCCTCGTCCGTGTAGGTCGAGTCGTAGAGCAGCAGGTCGACGCCATCGACAAGGTTCAGAATGTTGCGGTCGGGCTGGTCCGGCACATGTTCGGTGTCGGTGACATAAGCCACCGACCGGCCCTGATACTCGATCCGGTAACCGGTGGCGCCGTCGGGGTGGTTCAGCGCCGCGGTGTGGATTCGCACCCCGCCCTCCAACTTGAAGCTGTGGCCGGGCGGCACCTCAAGGAAGCTCAGGTTGCCGCCCATGGTGCGCAGCGGCACCGGGAACAGCGGCCGTTCCATCTGGCGCGCCATCACCGATTCGATGTCGGGACTGCCGGCCAGATGGCCGGAGACCACCCGCAGATCGAAACCCTTGGTGTAGGCCGGCGCGAAGAAGGGAAAGCCGCTGATGTGGTCGAGATGGGTATGGCTCAGCAGCAGTGTCGCGCTGGTCACCCCCTCGGCCAGCAGCTTGCGGCCCAGCATCCGCAGTCCGGTGCCGGCGTCGATGATGATCCGCTGCTTTCCCGCCTGCACTTCAACGCAAGCAGTGTTGCCGCCGAATCCCAGATGCGAGGCCATCGGGCAGGGAATCGTGCCGCGCACGCCCCAGAAGGTGACTGAAAACCCCATTCCCCCGCCTCCAGGCGCGTTGATACGCCGATCCAACCCCTTTTGGATGGCGAGTTTAGCGCGATCCTTCGGTATGTACACGATGGCGGACGTTCGGCAAGGAATGATCGCCGAAAAACGGACGGGGCCGCTTCACAGGAAGCGACCCCGCCAATCATCCTACTGCTCGGCCGTCTTACAGTTCGGCCGCCATGTAGGTCGGCAGCCAGCCTTCGTTGGCCTCGCGCAGGCGCTTCAGCGAGACGATGTCGCCGCCACGGCCCGACAGCGACGTACCGCGGGTCTCACCCAGCACACTGACCGGAACGCCGGCCGCCTTGGCCTTCTCCTGCACCGACGCGGCGACGTCCGGACGGACGGCCAGGACGTAGCGGCCCTGATCCTCGCCGAACAGCACGCGCGGACCGGCGCCGTCGAAGCCGGTCAGATAGGCGCCGATGCCGCCGGCCAGCGCCATTTCGGCGATGGTGACGATCAGGCCACCGTCGGCCACGTCGTGGCTCGACACCACCAGACCCTCGCGGATCAGGCCGCGGACGAAGTCGCCGTTGCGACGCTCCACCGCCAGATCGACCGGCGGGGGAGCCCCCTCCTCGCGGCCGAGGATCTCGCGCAGGAAGATCGACTGGCCGATGTGGCCTTTCGTCTCGCCCACCGCAAGGATCACGTCGCCCTCACCCCGGAAGGCGATGCCGACGGCGATCATCGCGTCCGGCATGATGCCGACGCCGCCGATGGCCGGGGTCGGCAGGATCGCCTCGCCGTTGGTCTCGTTGTAGAGCGAGACGTTGCCCGACACGACCGGGAAGTCCAGCGCCTTGCAGGCCTCGCCGATGCCCTGAACGGCGCCGACGAACTGGCCCATGATCCGCGGCTTCTCGGGGTTGCCGAAGTTCATGTTGTCGGTGATGGCGAGCGGCAGGGCGCCCACCGCCGACAGGTTGCGCCACGCCTCGGCCACAGCCTGCTTGCCGCCCTCGACCGGGTCGGCCAGGCAGTAGCGCGGGGTGCAGTCGGTGGTGATGGCGACCGCCTTGGTCTGGCCCGGCACGCGCACGACCGCGGCATCGGCCTGACCCGACATGAAGCGGGTGTCGCCGCCGACGAGGCTGTCATACTGCTCCCAGATCCAGCGCTTGGAGGCCAGATCGGGGCAGCCGAACAGCTTGGTCAGCGTGTCGCCCAGGTCGCCGGAATAGCCGGCGAGCACGCTGTCGTCGACATCCGAAGCCTTCGGCGTCGGCTCCCACGGGCGGTTGTATTCCGGCGCGGCGTTGGAGACCGGGGCGATCGGCATGTCGCACCAGGTCTCGCCATACATCTTGATGACGAGGTTGCCGGTGTCGGTCAGGTGGCCGATGACGGCGAAGTCCAGCTCCCACTTGTCGAAGATGGCCTTCGCCACCTCCTCGCGGCCGGGCTTCAGGATGATCAGCATGCGCTCCTGGCTTTCGGAGAGCATGATCTCATAGGGCGTCATCGCCTGTTCGCGCATCGGCAGGGTGTCGAGCGTCAGCTCGATGCCCAGACCACCCTTGCCCGCCATCTCGACCGAGGAGGAGGTCAGGCCGGCCGCGCCCATGTCCTGGATGGCGACGATGGCGTCCGTCTCCATCAGCTCCAGGCAGGCTTCGATCAGCAGCTTTTCGGTGAAGGGGTCGCCGACCTGCACGGTCGGGCGCTTCTCCTCCGAGTCCTCGGTGAATTCTGCGGACGCCATGGTAGCGCCGTGGATACCGTCGCGGCCGGTCTTGGAGCCGACATAGACGACCGGGTTGCCGATGCCGGCGGCGGCCGAATAGAAGATCTTGTCGGTCTTGGCGACACCCACGGTCATGGCGTTGACCAGGATGTTGCCGTTGTAGGCCGGGTGGAAGTTGGTCTCGCCGCCCACGGTCGGCACGCCGACGCAGTTGCCGTAGCCGCCGATGCCGGCGACCACGCCCGAGACCAGATGGCGGGTCTTGGGATGGTCGGGCGAGCCGAAGCGCAGCGCGTTCATGTTGGCGATGGGGCGCGCGCCCATGGTGAACACGTCGCGCAGGATGCCGCCGACGCCCGTCGCCGCGCCCTGGTAGGGCTCGATGTAGGACGGGTGGTTGTGGCTCTCCATCTTGAAGATGACGGCGTCGCCGTCGCCGATGTCGACCACGCCGGCATTCTCGCCGGGGCCGCAGATCACCTGCGGGCCAGTGGTCGGCAGCGTCTTCAGCCACACCTTGGACGACTTGTAGGAGCAGTGCTCCGACCACATGACCGAGATGATGCCCAGCTCGGTGAAGGTCGGGGTGCGGCCCAGGATGTCCAGGGCGTTCCGGTATTCCTCGGCGGACAGGCCGAACTCCTTGGCGAGTTCGGCGGAGACCGGACGCTCCTGCGCCTTGGTAGCTTCAGCGCTCACGACAGGGCCTCCACCAGACCTTCGAACATGGGCTTGCCGTCGGTGTTGCCGTGCAGGGCCTCCACCGCGTCCTCGGGGTGCGGCATCAGGCCCAGCACGGTGCGCTTGGCGTTGAAGATGCCGGCGATGTCGGACACCGAGCCGTTCGGGTTGCCGCGCGGGTCGCTGCGCGCCTCGTCGCCGACATATCGGAAGGCGACCTGGCCCTCGCCGTCCAGCCGCTTCACCGTCTCCGCGTCGGTCCAGTAGTTGCCGTCGCCGTGGGCGACCGGGAACCGGACGATCTGGCCCTTCGCGTATTTCTTGGTGAAGGGGCTGTCGGTGTTCTCCACCCGCAGATGCTGGACGCGGCAGACGAACTTCAAGGCACCGTTGCGCATCAGCGCGCCGGGCAGCAGCCCGGCCTCGGTGATGATCTGGAAGCCGTTGCAGACGCCGAGCACCCGGACGCCCTGATCGGCCCGCGCCTTCACCTCGCGCATGATCGGCGAATGCGCCGCCATGGCGCCGGAGCGCAGGTAATCGCCATAGGAGAAGCCGCCGGGCACGACGATCAGGTCGACCTTGGGCAGTTCGGTGTCGCGGTGCCAGACCAGATGCGGCTTGGTCCCGCTGACGGCCTCCAGCGCGGCGACGGCGTCGCGTTCGCGGTTGGAGCCGGGGAAAACGACGATGGCGGCCTTCATGGGGCGGTCAAAATCCGGCGTCGTGAGGGGGAGGAGTTCGCGCCGGACACTAAAGCCGCCGCCCCGGCAAAGCAAGGGGTGGCCAAGGGACGGCGGACTTGTGTGCGGCGCATTACATGCCCGGCGCGTCCTCTTCCGGGTATGCGGTGATGTGGTGCAACGACAGGTCGGCGCCCTTGTACTCCTGTTCAGGGTCCAGGCGGATGCCGACGGTGACGCGCAGCAGGCCGTAGACCGCCAGACCGGCGGCGAATCCGAAGCCGGCGCCGCCCAGCGTACCGACGATCTGGCTGAGGATCGACACGCCGCCCAGGCCGCCCAGCGCCTCCTGCCCGAAGACGCCGGCCAGCAGGCCGCCGGTCAGTCCGCACAGCCCGTGCAGCGGCCAGACGCCCAGCACGTCGTCGATCTTCCAGTTGATCTGGCACTTGTTGAAGGCCCAGACGAACAGCAGCCCGGCGATGCCGCCGGTGAGCAGCGCGCCCAGCGGATGCATCACGTCGGACCCGGCGCAGACCGCCACCAGACCGGCCAGCGCGCCGTTGTGGACGAAGCCGGGGTCGGTGCGGCTGATGACCAGCGAGGTGACGATGCCGCCGACCATCGCCATCAGCGAGTTCAGCGCGACCAGACCGGTCACGCCGTCCAGCACCTGGGCGCTCATCACGTTGAAGCCGAACCAGCCCACGCACAGCACCCAGGCGCCCAGCGCCAGGAAGGGGATGTTCGACGGCGGGATGGCGATCAGCGAGCCGTTGGGGCGGTAGCGGCCGCGGCGGTTGCCCAGGTTCAGCACGGCGCCCAGCGCCACCCAGCCGCCGAAGGCGTGCACCACCACCGATCCGGCGAAGTCGTGGAAAGGCTGGCCGAAGGTCGCCGCCATCCAGCCTTGCAGGCCGAAGCGGGTGCCCCACACCGTGCCTTCCAGCAGCGGGTAGAACAGCGCGATCAGCGCCAACGTGGCGCCGGCCTGTGGCCAGAACTTGGCGCGCTCGGCGATGCCGCCCGACACGATGGCCGGTACCGCGGCGGCGAAGGTCGCCAGGAAGAAGAACTTCACGAGGTCGTAGCCGTAGGCCGCGAAGCCGCCGGCGCCCTTGCCAACCAGCGTGTGGGCGTCGGCGAAGAAATCGACGCCATAGGCCACCGCATAGCCGACGAAGAAATAGGCGATGGTCGACATGGCGAAGTCTGACAGGATCTTCACCAGCGCGTTGACCTGATTCTTTCGCCGGACCGTCCCGACCTCCAGCAGGGCGAAGCCGCAATGCATCGCCAGCACCATCACCGCGCCCATCAGCACGAAAAGGACGTCGCCACCCGTCTTTGCCGCATCCATTTGCACAAACCTTCAGCATTTCGCCTAAAAAAGCGGCAGATTGCTAACAGATCAGGCAGATATGCGCAAGGGCCTAGCTGGCGTTTGGTCAGGCGGAGTGGCGGAAATGCAGCACAAAAAGCGGGCGAACCCGCTTTGGGTTGCCCGCTGTCTGCGCAAGAACGATGCCAAGTGATGAAGAGACGGGCGGAGTGCCTCCGCCACGTGCGGCCTTATGCCGCCGACTTACATGCCCGCGATGGTCATGCCGTCGATGCGCACGGTCGGCGCATCCATGCCGAAGCGCAGTTCCAGGTCGTCGGCGGCCTCCATGTTCAGGAACATGTCCTTGAGGTTGCCGGCGATGGTGATCTCGTTGACCGGATAGGCGAGCTGGCCGTTCTCGATCCAGAATCCGCCGGCGCCGCGGCTGTAATCGCCGGTCACGCCGTTGACGCCCATGCCCATCAGGTCGGTGACGTAGAAGCCGTCCTTGATCTCCGCCAGCATGTCGGCGCGGCTGCGCTTGCCGGCGGCCATATAGACGTTGGCCGGAGCCGGGCCGGGAGGGCCGGAGGTGCCGCGGGCGGCGTGGCCGGTGGTCTGGAGGCCGAGTTGACGGGCGGAGCGCAGGTCGAGCAGCCAAGTCGTCAGCACGCCGTCCTCGATGATCGTACGGCGCGACACTTCGACGCCCTCCGCATCGAAGGGGCGGGAGCGCAGACCGCGCTTCACATGCGGGTCGTCGACGATGGTGATGGAGGGCGCGAAGATCCGCTGCCCCATCTTGTCCTTCAGGAAGCTGGTGCCGCGGGCGATACTGGGGCCGCTGATGGCGCCGGTCAGGTGGCCGAGCAGACCGCGCGACACCCGGGGATCGAACACCACCGGCACCTTGCAGCTCTTGACCCGGCGCGGGTTCAGCCGGCGGACGGCCCGTTCGCCGGCCTCGCGGCCGATCTCGGCGGGATCGCGCAGGTCGGCGCCATAGACCTTGCTGTCATAGTCGTAGTCGCGCTCCATCCCCGTGCCGGTGCCGGCCAGGACGGAGGCGGACAGCGACTGGCGCGACACGCCATAGCTGCCGGCGAAGCCGTTGGAGGCGGCGATCGCGATGGTCGAGCGGCTCCAACCGGCATCGCCCCCTTCGGAGTTGGTGACGCCCTGAACCGCCAGCGCCGCCTCTTCGGCGATTCGCGCCCGCTCGATCAGCGTTTCCGACGACGGTTCCTCACTGTCGCAGATGTCGAGGTCGGGCCAACTGCGGGCCAGTTGCTCCGGATCGGCGATGCCGGCGAAGCCGTCCTCCGGCACCACGCGGGCCATGGCGATGGCGCGTTCGACCAGTTCGTCCAGCGCCTTGGTGCTGCGGTCGGTCGAGGAGACGATGGCCTGCCGCTTGCCGACAAACACCCGCAGGCCGAGATCGCCGGATTCGGAGCGCTCCAGCTTCTCGGTCTTGCCCAGCCGGTGGGAAAGGGACACGGACGCGCTGTCGAACAGCACGGCATCGGCGGCATCCGCACCGGCGGCGCGCGCCTTGGCGATCAGGTCGTCCAGCAAATTCAGGACCCCGGACGAATCCGTCTTGTGCTGGTCGTTCGGCGAAACGGTCATCAGGCTCTCCGGTTGGTCTCCGTCCTGTCTACCAAATGGGACGGCGACGCGGAACGGGGAAGAGGCAAATTGCCCCCTCCCCGCTCCGCGTCGCCATGGAATGCGGTTTCCGGTTGCAGATCAGGCCAGTTCACGACGGGCAGCATGGGCGTTCAGCGCCGGAACCTTCAGGGCGAAGGCGCCCTCGCCCAGCAGCGACTGCACCACCAGCAGGACCGTCCAGAAGGCCGGGAACTCCCAACCGCCGCCCTGCGAATTGAACACCCAGCCATTGCCGATATGCTGCAGCGTGGCGCCGATCATGATCGGCAGCAGGGCCAGCGCGATCCAGCGGGTGTAGACACCGGCGATCAGCAGCAGCCCGCCGCCAATCTCGCCCAGGATCACGAGATAGGCGAAGAAGCCGGGATAGCCGATGCTCTCGAAATAACCGACGGTGCCGGGAATGGTGAAGGTCAGCACCTTCAGCACAAGGCCATGGGCCAGGAACAGCAGGCCGAGGCCGACGCGCAACAGGAAGGCGGCATAGGGGGCGGTGCGATTGTCGATCATGGTCAGGGTCTCCTCGATCAGGGTGGCCGGTGAGGGCCGCGTTTTGTCTGAAGAGGAGATTAGCCGGACCAGAAGGCGCGATAATCAGCCGAGTTGATGAAGGTTTGTTGTGCAGGAAGGGACAATGAGTGGCGGGTAATGCCCTCTCCCGCCCCGGGAGAGGGAGGGGACCCACGAAGTGGGGAGGGTGAGGGGCATTCCGGACATGGAGTCCTGATCCTTGCCTTACCCCTCACCCTTCCCACCGCTTCGCGGCGGGCCCCTTCCCTCTCCCGGGACGGGAGAGGGAGCAAGCTTCACCCCCCTCACCCCCGCTTCCAGGTCGTGCCCTGCGGACCGTCTTCCAGGACGATGCCCTTGTCGGCCAGTTCCTTGCGGATGCGGTCGGCCTCGGCGAAGTTCTTCCCCGCGCGGGCGGCTTTGCGGTCGGCGATCAGCTGCTCGACGTCGGCGTCGCTCAGCCCTTCGGCACCGCCGCCGGCCGGCGCCCAGCGGAACCACGCCTCCGGGTCCTGCTGCAACAGGCCAAGTTGCTGTCCGGCGGCCAGCAGGGCACCCTTGGCCGCAGCCTTCTCGGCATCGCTCTTCGCCTTGTTCACCGCGGTCGCCAACTCGTGCAGATGCGCGATGGCGAGCGGGCTGTTCAGGTCGTCCTCCAGTGCCGCCAGCACGTCGAAGGGCAGCTCCGCCGCCGCCGGCACCGGATCGCCGCGCAGGGCCTGATACCAGCGGTCGAGTGCACCCTTGGCCTGCCGGATGCCTTCGCGGGTGAAGTCCAGCGGCTGGCGGTAGTGAGCGCTCAGAAGCGTCAAACGGATCGCCTCGCCGGGGAACTCGTCCAGCAGGTCGTGCACGGTGAAGAAGTTGCCGAGGGACTTCGACATCTTCTCGCCTTCGACCGTCACGAAGCCGTTGTGGACCCAGGTGCGGGCCAGCCGGTCGGTGCCGTTGGCGCAGCAGCTCTGCGCGATCTCGTTCTCATGGTGCGGGAAGATCAGGTCCAGCCCGCCGCCATGGATGTCGAAGGTCACGCCCAGATGCTCCTTCGCCATGGCGGAGCATTCGATGTGCCAGCCCGGACGGCCGCGGCCCCACGGGCTGTCCCAGCCGGGCTGGTCGGGGCTGCTGGGCTTCCACAGCACGAAGTCGGAGGCATCGCGCTTGTAGGGAGCCACCTCCACCCGCGCGCCGGCGATCATGTCATCCAGCGAGCGGCGCGACAGCTGGCCATAGCTGGGCATCGACGGCACGGAGAACAGCACATGCCCCTCCGCCGCATAGGCGTTGCCGCGTTCGATCAGCGTGGCGATCAGCGCGATCATCTGGCCGATATGCTGGGTCGCCCGCGGCTCGATGGTCGGGCGCAGCGCGTTCAGCGCATCCATGTCGGCATGGAACAAGTCGGTGGTGCGCGCGGTCAGCGCGTCGATCGGCTCGCCGCTGTCCCGCGCCCGGTCGATGATCTTGTCGTCCACATCGGTGATGTTGCGGACATAGGTCACCGCCGGATAGAGCCGCGACAGCAGCCGGAACAGCAGGTCGAACACCACCACCGGCCGGGCGTTGCCGATGTGGGCGGTGTCGTAGACGGTCGGACCACAGACATACATGCCGACATGGTCCGGGCGAAGCGGCTCGAAGCGCTCCTTACGGCGGGTCAGCGTGTTGTAGAGGTCCAACGGCACGGTCCGAACTCCTGAATGAAGAGAGGTGTCAGGCGGTTTCGCCGGCCAAGCGCCGGAGGCTGCGCGCCCGTCCGACCAGGGGTAGCAGGTTCTTCAATTCCGGTCCATGGTCGCGCCCGGTCAGCGCCCGGCGCAGAGGAAGGAACAGCTCCTTGCCCTTTCGCCCCGTCGCCCCCTTCACCGCATTGGTCCAGGCACCCCAGGTGCCGAGATCCCACGGCTCTTCCGGCAGCAGCGCCGCCGCCTGGGCCAGGAAGCCGGCATCCTCGACCACCGGCGTCACCGGTGCGTGAGTCACGGCCCACCAGTCGCGTGCGTCGCTCAGCCGCGCCAGATTGGGCCGCACCGCGTCCCAGAAGGCGGCATCGGCGCCGATCAGGCCCAGCATCTCCAGCCGGGCTGCCACCGCATCGAACGGCGTCAGGTGAAGGATGCGGGCGTTCAGCCGGCCCAACTCCTCCGGATCGAACTTCGGCGTACCGCGGGCGATCTTCGACAGATCGAACTCCCCCACGAGTTCGTCAAGCGTCAGCCGCGCTTCGATCGGGTCGGAGGTGCCGAGCTTGGCCAGCAGGCTGTTGACCGCCATCGGCTCGATGCCGTCCTCGTCGCGCAGGCTGCCGACCGACAGGCTGCCCAGCCGCTTCGACAGCCCCTGCCCGCCGGCATCGGTCAGCAGCGGCAGATGGGCGAATGTCGGCACGGCGGCACCCAGCGCCTCGAAGATCTGGATCTGCACGGCGGTGTTGGCGACATGGTCCTCGCCGCGGATGATGTGGGTGATGGCGAAGTCGGCGTCGTCGACCACGCTGGTCAGGGTGTAGAGCGGCCGGCCATCCTCGCGGATCAGCACCGGATCACTCAGCGCCGTGCCTTCGAACCGCACCGGCCCGCGGACCAGATCGGTCCATTCCACCGGAGTCGGGTTCAGCTTGAAGCGCCAATGCGGCTTGCGCCCCTCCCCTTCCAGCCGCGCGCGGTCCTCGTCGGTCAGGCGCAGCGCGGCGCGGTCGTAGATCGGGGGGCGGCCCTGCGACACCAGACTGGCGCGCTTGAGGTTCAGCTCCTCCGGCGTCTCGTAACAGGGATAGAGCCTGCCGGCGGCTTTCAGCGCCGCAGCCGCCTCGTCATACCGTGGATAGCGATCGCTTTCGCGGGCGAAACGATCCCAGCTCAAGCCAAGCCACGTCAGATCGGCGGCGATGGCGTCGGCGAACTCCTGGGTGGAGCGTTCCTCGTCGGTGTCGTCCAGCCGGAACATGAAGCTGCCGCCGGTCTTGCGCGCGAACAGCCAGTTGACGAGCGCGAGGCGCACATTGCCGACATGGATGCGGCCGGTCGGGCTGGGGGCGAAACGGACGGCGGTGGACATGGCAGGACTCGGGTTGGAGACGGGACAGGCGGGCAGTCCTAGCACGGCCGGCGCGCCTTCCGAAAGCGGTCCGCACTCCCGGATGCAGCCTCAGGGGCGCTCCCCGGCGTCCAGCGCGGCAGGGTCGGCCGACGCCGACTCGTCCCAATCGCCCAGCGCCCGGAGCAGCGACCGCACCTGCCGGTTCAGCGAACCGATCTGCGCCAGATCCATCCCCGAACGCTCGACCAGCGTCCGGCTCAGGCAGGTGCTTTCATCCACCATCGCACGGCCGGCATCGGTCAGCCAGACCTGAACCTGCCGTTCATCCATCCGGCTGCGCCGTCGTTCGACCAATCCCGCCTGCTCCAGCCGCTTCACCGGCGGCGTGACCGTGCTGGATTCCAGCGCCAGCCTTTCGGCGATCGCGCCGACGGTCGCGCCATCCGCCTCCCCCAGCACACTCAGGATGAGGTACTGCGGATAGGTGATTCCCATGGCGTCCAGCATCGGCTTGTAGGTGCGGGTGATGGCCATGCTGGTCATATAGAGGGCGAAGCAGAGCTGGTCGTCCAACGGAACGCGGTGCGGGACCGGGGGGCAATTTTCGGACGGTGCGGACATGGGGCGTCCTCCTGGCTGATCGGGTCCGGCATTTTTATCCCCGGAATAGATATCGCGATAACGATTTGTCTGGACAAGCCCCAGCCTAAGGCGTAGGGATTTGTTTATCGCGATAAACGATATCGCAAAATCATTCCTCGGGAGATCGACATGACCTCGTTGAAGACCGGCGCCTCGCGGCGCGGCATGCTGACTGCTGGCCTGGGCCTTTCCGCCACCGCCGCCGCCCTGCCCTTCGTCCAGACCGCCCAGGCGGCCCAATCAACCACAGCGGCCGCATCGGGCACGAAGAGGATGGGCAGCGGCACGGTCACGGCAAAGGACGGCACGCAGATTTTCTACAAGGACTGGGGATCGGGTCAGCCGATCGTCTTCCATCATGGCTGGCCGCTGTCGTCGGACGACTGGGATGCCCAGATGCTGTACTTCCTGTCGCAGGGCTTCCGGGTCATCGCCCATGACCGGCGTGGTCATGGCCGGTCGACGCAGACCGCCACCGGCAACGACATGGACACCTACGCCGACGATGTCGCCAGCCTGGCCGCCCATCTCGGCCTGAAGAACGCCATCCACATCGGTCATTCGACCGGCGGCGGCGAAGTGGCCCGCTATGTCGCGCGGCATGGCGGCAATGGGCGGGTGGCGAAAGCCGTGCTGATCGGAGCGGTGACGCCGATCATGCTGAAGACCGCGGCCAATCCCGGCGGCCTGCCGCTGGAGGTGTTCGACGGCTTCCGCGCCGCACTGGCCGCCAACCGCGCGCAGTTCTTCCGCGACATCCCCTCCGGCCCCTTCTATGGCTTCAACCGTGACGGCGCGAAGGTTTCGCAAGGTTTGATCGACAATTGGTGGCGGCAGGGCATGATGGGCGGAGCCAAGGCCCACTATGATTGCATCAAGGCATTCTCCGAATCCGACTTCACCGAGGATCTGAAGAAGATCGACATTCCGGTCCTGGTGATGCACGGCGACGATGACCAGATCGTGCCCGTCGCCGATTCCGCCCTGCTGGCGGTCAAGCTGCTGCGGAAAGGGACATTGAAGGTCTATCCGGGCCTCCCGCACGGCATGGCCTCCACCCACGCCGACATCATCAACCGGGATCTGCTGGCGTTCATCAAGAGCTGATACCGTCCCGCGAAAGCTCCGGACAGCGATCGGAGCTTTCGCGGGCTCCTGGCCCCGGCTCCTGGCGCCGGCTGCCCGAAGGGAGCGTTAGGCGAAGGCAAGACTCCTGGGGTAGCGTGGCGGCAAAGCCAACCCCCGGAGAGTTTCCATGGCAGAGAAAAGCTTGCGCATCGGCGTCGTGCTGTCGGGCTGCGGCGTGTATGACGGTGCGGAAATCCACGAGGCGGTCTGCACCCTGCTGGCCATCGCCAAAATGGGCGCGGTTGCGGTGTGCTACGCCCCCGACATTCCGCAGGCCCATGTCGTCAACCACCTGACCGGCCAGGAGACCGGTGAGAGCCGCAATGTGCTGGTCGAATCGGCTCGTATCGCCCGCGGCAAGATCACGGCGCTCAGCGAGTTCTCGGCCGGCGACGTCGATGCGCTGATCTTCCCCGGCGGTTTCGGCGCCGCCAAGAATCTCAGCGACTTCGCCTTCAAGGGCGCCGACTGCTCGGTCAACCCGCAGGTGGTGGCCGCGGTCGCTGCCATGCGCGCCGCCGGCAAGCCGATCGGCGCGCTGTGCATCGCGCCGGCCATCCTCGCCAAGATCCTGGGCCAGCAGAGCGTCGAACTGACCATCGGCAGCGATCCCGGCACCGCCGCCGCGCTGGAGTCGATGGGCGCCGTCCACCGCACCACCAGCCATGGCGAGGTCGTGGTCGACCGCGGCCTGAAGGTCGTCACCTCGCCCTGCTACATGCTGGACGCCAATCTTGCCCAGATCGCCGAGGGCGCCGAGAATACTGTCAAGGCTCTGGTCGATCTGGTGAAGTGACCAAGTGAAAATGGCGGACGAAGGAGGTAGCGATACCTCCTTTGTCACCAGCAATGTCACAAAGCTGAGCAATAATTCATTAACCGCCTTCCCACACCCTTTGCCTCAGCTTCTTTTCTATCAGGCGAGGGTTGGCGATGACCTGCATTGTGGGATTGGTGGACGGCGACCGGGTGTGGATGGGCGGCGACAGCGCCGGAGTGAACGGCCTGGACATCACGGTGCGTGCCGACACCAAGGTGTTCCGCAATGGCGACAGCCTGATCGGCTTCACCAGTTCCTTCCGTATGGGCCAGCTGCTGCATTACCGGCTGGAGGTTCCGCCGCGTGAGCACGACGCCGACCTGTTCCGCTATATGGTCGTGGACTTTGTCGATGCCGTCCGCAACTGCCTGAAGGATGGCGGTTACGCCCACCGCTCCAACGATGTGGAGACCGGCGGCACCTTCATGGTCGGGCTGGAAGGCCGGCTGTTCACCGTGCAGTCCGACTATCAGGTCGGCGAGGCGGTGCGCGGCTACCACGCCATCGGCTGCGGGTCGGACTATGCGCTGGGTTCGCTGGCGTCCACCATCGGCCAGCCGCCGGAAGAGCGTGTGCTGAAGGCCCTGGAATGCGCCGAGCTGTTCAACGGCGGCGTCCGTGCGCCCTTCACCATCCAGTCCAGCCTGCGCCGTCCGCAGCTGGCGCTGACCGAAGCGGCGTGAACTCCCGTGGCTTTCGCCCCCAAACCTTCGACCAAAGTCGAAAGCAGCGGCTAAGGCTGCGCTCTGGTCATCCAAAGCATCGTGGCGTATGAACCCGTGTCCTGCTGCAGTGCGGGACAGGGAATAACCACAAAAAACTTGGGTGATAGAGATGACGGACCAAGCGGTCACCGCCGATGCTTATCTCGGTGAAGACGAGAACCCGGCCGGGTTGCTGAGCAACTGGGGAAATTCGCCCCTTTTCGTCTTTCCGGCCATGCTGCTGATTTTCATCATGCCGCTGGCAATCATCTTCCACCCGACTTGGGTGGTGCTGCCGGCCGTGCTGTGGACCTTCGGCATGATCGCCACGATCATCAAGCTGACGCGCGGCTGAAGCCGGCGCGGACGCGAAGGGGGGAAGGGGGACCGCTCCCCCTCCCCGCCCGCACTACATCAAGTCGATGAAGCCGCCGGCAATCGGAAAGCGGCGCAGTCGCGCGACCGACCGGCGGGAAATCCGCGGCCCCGGCGGAGCCCTGCGACGGCCCGCTTCCGCCTGCACCACCAGCCGCCAGACCGTCTCCACCGTCTCGGCCGCATGGCCACGCCCGGCAAGGTCGGCCGGCGACAGCCCACCATCGAGCAGGCCGGCCAGCAGATCGTCCAGCGCCTCCACCGGCGGCAGTCCGGCCGGAGTCTCGGCCTTCAACCGGCGTGCCAGCACCCGTTCCGGAACCACCCGCCCCGCCGGCCCGCGCGATCCCGCCGGCTGGTTGGCATTGCGCCAGCGCGCCAGTTCCAGAACCGCGGTCTTCGGCATGTCGGACAGCACTGCATAGCCGCAGCCCGCCTCATCCATCGCAAGGCCGAGCAGCCGGTCAGTCCGGTCCGCCGTGGACAGCAGGAGGGCGCCCATCCGCTCCGCCAACACCGCCAGGGTCGCGCCCCGCAGGCGGGCATGCAGCCGGTCGGCCGCCGCGGCCGACTCGCGCCCGGCAAAGGCCGGGGCCAGCAGCGAGTCGGCGGCCTTGAGCACCGGCGCCAGCGCGACATTGTCCAGGCGGCAGCCCAGCAACTCGACGACCTCCGCCGTATCGGCCAAGCTATCGGCCAAGCCATCGGCCGAGGCCCCTGCCTCGCCGGCCGGCAGCGGAGCCCGCACGGCGAGCACCCGCTCCGGCCCCAGCGCGTCGACCGCCAGCGCCGCGACCAGCGCCGAGTCCAGCCCGCCGGTCAGCCCGACCACCACGCCCGGCGCGCCGCTTTTCGTTACGGCATCGTGCAGGCCCAGCATCAGCGCCATGTAAAGCGCCTCCGTCCCCTCGGCCGGAGCAATCGTTTCGGCCTCGGAACTGTCCCAGCCGTCGTCGGCTCCGCGTTCCCACCGGGTCAGCAGCAGATGCTCGGCGAACAGCGGAGCCTGGGCGACCAGCCGGCCACTTGGGGCAAGCGCGAAGCTGCCGCCATCGAACACCCGCTCCTCCTGCCCACCGACGAGGTTCACCGCAACCAGCGGCAATCCGCCTTCCACCACCCGCGCGACGGCGGCCTGCACCCGCTCATCGGCCCGGCCGGGGGCGAAGGGACCGGCCAGCATCGCGACCAGAAGTTCGGCCCCACTCTCCGCCAGCGTCTCCGCCACGTCGCCAGTCGCCAGATCATCGCCGACCAGCAGACCGATCCGCACCCCGCGGACATTGACCGGGCCAGGCATCGGACCGTTATCGAAACGGTCATCCTCCGGCGCACCGATCTCGCCCGCATCCGTTACGGCCTGGAAACGAACGGCGGCGAGCTTGCCGCCGTCCAGCAGCAAAGCTGCATTGTGACGCCCCTTGCCCTCCCGCCAGGGGGCGCCGACCAGAAGGGCGGGGCCGCCATCGGCGGTGACTTCCGCCAGCACCCGCACCGTCTCCTCCACCGCGTCGAGGAAGGCGGGAAGCGCCGCCAAGTCGAGAAGCGGGGCGCCGGACAACGCGCCGGCGGGACAGATGACGAGGTCGGCGCCGCGGGCCTCGGCCTGCGCCCGCGCGGCACGGATCAGGCCGGCATTCGCAGTGAGGTCGCCCGCGGTCGGGTTGATCTGGGCGAGCGCGATGGACAGGCGATCGGTCATGATGGTCGGCTTCCTTCTGGCGGGTCCTTTTCCGGCAAGGGTAGCAGCGCCTCACCTGCGGCGAAAGCCGCCGCTCGTCGCAGATCATCACGCAGGCGGAACAAGTGGCGGCAAGACATGGGATGAAGTTCCACAGTCGCGATCAATTAGTAAGGTAACGAATTTATTTCAATTATTGAAAGAAAATCGCGAAATTAAGAAATGGTAAAGGTTGCCGGCGCCATGCTTCCTCTTGCGCACAAACAACGCGATGCGGGGGCATCCATGTACTACGCGGAGCTCAGCGGCCCGAACGGCAAACCGTCGGTGCTGTCCACGGCTGTGCAGAACGGTTCGTCAAAGACGGCCGGCACGGCGAAGGACGGGCTGGCCAAATCGGACGCGAAACCGGTGGACGGCGACAAGAAGACACAGTCGCCGGCCTACACCATCAGCCAATCGATGGAATCGCTGCTGGACAGCATGACCGGCAAGGGCGGCGCCCAGGCTGCGGGCGGCGGCGGGCTGGCCTCCGCCAACAGCGGCGTGGACCGCGCCAAGCAGGCGCAGTCGCTGATGCAGTCGGCGCTGGACCACGGCAAGGGTCTGGCCGACATGTTCGGCAAGGGCATCGACGCGCTGAAGCAGGGGCTGGGCGATACGCTGAGCGCGCTGGGCGTTCCGCAGAACCGCATCGACGATGCCGTGAAGGGGTTCGGCGACGGTCTGAAGTCCAAGCTCGACGGCATGAACCTCAGCGATGTGTCGGTGGACATGCAGGCCACCCAGTCGCAATGGTCGATCGAGTCGCATGGGATCGACCTGGAAATCCAGGACGGCGACCGCAGCGTCAAGATTTCCTTCGCGAAATCGACCCTGGACTTCCGCCGCGACGACCAACGTCTGCAGGCGTCGCTGGGCAAGGGCGGCGATATGGCGCTGAGCGCCACCGGCATGACCACCACCGCCACCGGCAAGTCCACCGGCATGATCGTCCGCTCCGAAGGTTTCAGCGAGGATGAGATCAAGGACATCCTCGGCAAGCTGAACGACATGGCCGCCAAGAGCGGCGGCGGCGATGGGATGAAGGGGCTGGCGGTGCTGAAACCGACCACGTCGAAGGACGGCGTCACCCACCTGACGCTCGACCTGTCCACACCGATCGCAGGGCTGTCGACCGGTAAGGCCGCTGCGGCGGCGGACGGCGCGGCGACCGCTGCAACGGCCGGCACGTCCGCGAAGCCGCAGGGCGTCAACCTGACCGCCTGATCCGGTTTCCAGCGTTTATTGTCACAGCACCGGCCCGGATCCGTCCGGACCGGCGCTTGCCCATGCGGGATGGCTTCTTTACAAGCGGTCGCGGTGGCGGCCCCAGGGCCGTGCACTGTCCGTCCTCCCGGAACCATCGCCCGGATGAACGCCATGACCGACCGCGACACACTGCTGGCCCTGAACCAAGCCTTCTACCGGGCCTTCACCAATCGCGACTCCGCCGCGATGGAAGCCCTGTGGGCGGAAACGCTGCCCGTCTCCTGCATCCATCCCGGCTGGACAGCCCTGTTCGGGCGCGACGCCGTGCTGACCAGCTGGCGGGACGTGCTGCGCGCGCCCAGCGGCATCGTCGTCGAGGCGCGGAACGAGCGTGTGACCCTGCATGGCGACACCGCCCTGGTGGTCTGCGAGGAAACGCTGGGCGACGCCGTGCTGGCCGCCACCAACCTGTTCGCCCGCGAAAAGGGCAGCTGGCGCCTCGCCCATCATCAGGCCGGCCCCATTGCCCACGCCCGCGCCGACGTCGAGATTCCGGCCAAGCCGCCGCGCCGCCTGCACTGATCGATTTCGGCCCTCAGGGCAGGCTCGCCACCTCCGGCCGCGCTTCCAGGCGCCGGACGAGGTCGATGACAACGTGGTCGGCGGTGACCTGATCGGGGTCGCTGTTGGTCAGCGCCACGACGCCCCAGCGGTGCGCCTTCGAGAAGGCGATATAGGCGTTGAAGCCGCCGGTGGAGCCGGAATGCCAATGGATCGGCGTGCCGTCCGTGGCCCAGGCGACGAACCAGCCGAGCGCCATCGCCCCGCTTCCCAGGCTTCCCGGTTCGGCCAGCGACCGCCCGTCCACCTGCACCGCCTGCGCCAGCGCCAGGGTGGCCGCCACCGGCGGGGCGCAGCCATGGCCCTCCGGCCCGGCAGCCGCACCCGCCGGGCAGTCACCGAGATTGGCTGAAAGCCAGCGCAGCAGATCGTCGGCCGAGGAGTAGAGGCCGAAGGCGGGCAGCATCGCCGGCGCCTCCCAATCCGGAACGATCCGGCCGCGGGCATGGCCGGCCGCCTTGCGCGCCCGCTGCTCGGCGGTCGGATGCAGGGTGGTGTCGCGCATCCCGAAACGGTCGGTCACCACCCGCTTCAGCAGAGTCTCGTAAGGCTGGCCGGCCGCCGCCGACAGCGCCTCCCCCAGAACCGACATGCCGGCATTGGAATAGCTGAAGCGCACACCCGGCGGCACCGGCAGGTGATAGCCGGACAGCCACAGCGCCAGTTCGCCGCGCGACAGCGGCTTGTAGGGGTTGCGGGGGTCCTCCAGCCGGCTCCACGAGAAACGCGGAGTCTCCGGCACGTTGGGCAGACCGGCCGTGTGAGTGGCGAGGTCGCGCAGCCGGATCGGCCGGCCCTCATACTCCGGCACATGGGCGACAGGCACCGGGCCGACACGGCGCAGATGACGCTGCAGAGGGTCGGCGGGATCGACCCGGCCCTCCCGCATCAGCTCCGCCATGATGGTGCCGGTGAAGGGCTTGGTCAGCGAGGCGATCTGGAACAGGGTGCGCCCATCGGGCGGCCCGCCGTCCGGGCGGCCGGCATCGCCGCGCCCGATCACCAGCGTCCGGCCGTCGCGGATCACGCCGACCACCAGACTGCCGGCACCGGCCGGCGGCCGCCGGTCCTCCACCGCGCGGGTCAGGTCGTCCACCAACCGGTCGGAAATCCGGTCCAGGCCGATGGCCCCGGTCGGGCCGAACGGAACGCTCCACAGCAGCAGACACAAAACGCCCCAGAGCAGCCTGCGCCGCATCCCCACCTCCGCCCGGCCTCAATCGAGAGTACGGAGAGAGTGGGCGGACGTACGGCAGGCGGACAGGGCCGCGAAGGGCGATGCGGCGAAAGACGGGGCGGGAGCCGCCGGGGTACTCCCCAACCACCCCGCCACCGCCCGACCGGTCAGGCTTGGCAGGTTTGCGGGGGCTATTCGGTGGGAATGTCGGCCCTGGGCGGGCGGCGGTCCTTGACGATGGACAGCGGAACGTCGTCGGCCGCGATCTCCAGGATCGGATGGCCGTCCAGCAGCGACGGGCAGCGCTTCACCTGGGTGAAGGCCAGGAAGAAATCGGCCTTGCGCCAGTCCGGCTCGATCCCATTCACCAGACGAAGCCAGGGCGGCAGTTCGAACCGCACCGCCAGCGTGTTGCCGCAGACGGTCAGCGTGTACTGGCGCGGCGGGGCATGGCCGTCATTCTCGCGCTCGACATACTCGACCAGCTCCTGCAACGCCTCGTGCAGCGAGTTGCCCCAGTAATCCAGCTCGAACTTGCCGTCGGCACCCCGTACGCCTCCGACGAACTGGTTGTAGTACACGTACTGGTTCGGGTGCATGGCGCCAAGCTGCCACGCGTACACCACGCCTACCACGGTCATCGCCGCGGCGAAGGTCTGCCCCAGCGCCCGGCCGCCGCGCTGGCACAGGCTCCACAGCCGGTCGGCGGCGATGGCGGCCATCACCACCATGGGCGGGGCCAGGAACAGGAAATGGCGGATGCCGTTGTAGACCGACGGCCGCATCAGAACGAACAGCAGGATCGGCAAGAAGCCCGCCAGAACCAGCGGCGTGTAGCGGACGACCGTGAAGGCGCCGGTCCGCCGCCAGCCCCCGCGCGCCAGCCAGACCGCCGCCATCACCACCGCCACCCCGACGCCGATCACCACCGCCTCCGGCAGCTTCACCGCCAGATAGACCGGCAGGTACAGCGCGGGCGGCGTGTTGGAATGGACCAGCTCGCCCATGAACAGCGTCTGGATGTCGATGGGGAAATGGGAGACGACCCGCAGGGCCTCCAGCGGGTTGCGGAACGGCCGCTGCACCACCCAGGGCCAGAACACCGCCATGATGGCATAGGCCACGGGAATCGCCGGCCACAGGCTGAGAAAGGCGCGCCGCGCATCGACCAGCGCCCAGCGCCGGCCCTCCTGCTGCGTCACCAGCGCGAAATGCATCGCCATGGCGACCGCCAGATAGAAGCCGGCCAGTACCGCGCCAACGCGGATCGCCAGCGTCAGGCCCAGCACCAGCCCGAACTTCAGCACCGCGCTGCGGCTCGGCCGCGGCATCTGCTTCAGGATGCGGGTGGCGAAATAGAGCGTCCACACCATGCCGGCCGCGAAGGGCACGTCCTTGGTGTTGTTGAACATGGCGCCGTAATAGACACCGCTCAGCGACAGCAGAGCCGCCGCGATGAAGCCGGCACGCGGACCGGCCAGCAGCCGGGTGTAGCGCCATGTCCCGGCGATGCCCAGCACGCCGACCAGCGCGCAGAGCAGGTGCCGCGTCTCATACTCCTCGAAGGGAGAGAAGGGCACGATCACGGCGGTGACGAGGTCGAACAGCCCGCCGTAATAGGCCAGATCCTTGAAATGGAAGGCCGACCGGTCCTGGAAGCCGCTGAGATAGTAGGACAGCAGCTTCTTGCCGTAGATGTGCTGCACCTCCTCGTCCGTGCTGATGCCGTAGCTGAGGAAGGTCAGCGCCGCGAGGATCAGCAGGCCCAGCAGAAGCGCGCGCGACAGCCCGTCCCACAGGGCCGCCTCTCCGCGCGGCAGCGCGATGCCGGCGGCGCTGGCGGTCGACGGCGCGGCCGTCGCAACGCCGGGGCGGCGGGTGGAAGTGGAGGAGGCGCCGACGGCATCCCCGTCGCCGCGCAGGCCGGTCTCGACACTCATCGACGCGGCTCCCGCCCCACCGTTCCGCCGACGGGATCGAACTCTTGCTCATCCCGGCCATCCGCCGGGCCGAAGCCGTGAGCCGATCGCACGATGAACAACGGCCGCCCCTTCACCTCGGCGAAGACGCGGCCCAGATAGTCGCCGATGATGCCCAGCGTGATCAGCTGGATGCCGCCCAAAAACAGCACCGCGACCAGCAGCGATTCATAGCCCGGCACATCGATGCCGTGGATCAGCGTGCGGATCAGGCGGATCAGGATATAGACGAAGGCGACGCCCGACACCGCCACCCCGACCAGGCTCCACACCCGCAGGGGGAAGGTGGAGAAGGCGGTCAGCCCGTCGAAGGACAGGCGCAGCAGCTTGACGAAGCCCCATTTGGTGTCGCCGCCGGCGCGCTCCCCCTGTTCGTAGGGGATCGCGGCCTGACGGAAGCCGACCCAGGCGAAGATGCCCTTCATGAAGCGCGTGCGCTCCGGCATCCGGTTGATGACCTCGACGACACGGCGGTCCATCAGGCGGAAATCGCCGACCTCGCGCGGCAGCTTGATCTCCGACAGATGGTCGAAGACCCAGTAGAACAGGCGGGCGAACAGCCGGTGCTTCAGGCTCTGCCCGACGCGGGCATGGCGCACCGCCACCACCACGTCGAAGCCCTCGCGCCATTTGGCGATGAAGGATGGCAGCAGTTCCGGCGGATGCTGCAGGTCGGCGTCCATCGGCACCACGGCATCGCCGGTGGTGTGGCTGAGGCCGGCGGAAAGCGCCAGTTCCTTGCCGAAATTGCGCGACAGATCGACCACCTTCACCCGCGCTTCACGGTCATGGACGTCCAGCAGCCGGTCGATGGTGTCGTCGCGGCTGCCGTCGTTGACGCAGACCACCTCCCAATCCATGTCCAGCCCGTCCAGCACCGGGACCAGCCGGGCGAACAGGGCCTCGATGTTCGGCCCCTCGTTGTAGAAGGGAATGACGACCGACAGGCAGCCGCGTCGCGGGCGACCCGACCTGTTCGCGGGAGGCCGGTTCGCCGATGGAACAGCCTCGCCCTCAGGGCGGACGGGAGCGGTGCGGACCTCCGGGGAGGCCGCGGAAAGGGGCGCGTCGGGAATGGACATGGCCAGCCGTCGGGTCAAAGCGTCAGGGACCGGGAGATGAAGGGATCGGCGACGACCCCGGTCGGCCGCTGCGCCCTTCGGCATATATCACGATACGGGGGGATGTTCAAAATGCCTCTCCTGTGACCGCCACGGCACAAAAAATGGCCTGTCCGCCCGTGAAAGCGTCCGGGTGCCAGCCAGCCGCGGTCCGACGAAACAGGCAAACATCCACCGTTGCCGTTTATTCCATTGCAGCGGAACGACCGCATTCCCCTACGTCATCCACAGGTCTCTCCGGTTGCCGGCACACGCAACCGCACCATACCGGGGCATGTGGCACGCTTTCTGAAAACAGGTCGTGATGCCTGACCTTTTCGGATCGTCCCCGAACAAGCGTTGGGCAACGTCCCTGTGCCGATGGAGGCCTCGACCATGAGCCTTTTCAATCGCTTTTCCGTAGGAACGAAGATCACGGCGGCCAGCGCCGGCATCCTGGTGTTCCTGGTGCTGATCGGCGGTATCGGCATTGCTGCCCTGTCGGAGGCCGGCGGGGCCGTGGACACCTACCGGCAGCTCGGCCAGCAAACCAACGAGCTGGGACGCATCCAGGCCCTGATGCTGGAGATGCGCCAGCAGGCCACCCGTTTCCTGCTGACCGGCGATGCGGAGGTCGGCGCCACCGTCCGCCGCACCGCGGAGGACGCGGCACAGACCATCGACAAGACCCGCGCCCTGTTCACCGACCCCGCCCTGCTGCAGACCGCCGACCATATGGCGCAGGAGATCGCCCAGTATCGGGAGGCCTTCGCCGCCGCCATGGATTTCCAGGACCAGCGCAGCAAGGCCATTGCGGATCTGGACGAGATCGGGCCGCGGCTGGAGACCGCACTGGATGGCATCATGGACAGCGCCGGCGCAGCGGGCGACACCGACGCCGCCTATCTGGCGGGCATGGCGCTGCGCCACATGCTGTCGGCCCGCATCTCGGCAACCCGCTACAATGTGGACGGCTCCCCGGCGCTGGCCGCCCAGACCCGGTCTCAGTTCACCGACGCCGCCGGCCGCGGCGGCGCGATGATGGCGAAGCTGACCGACATGGACCGCCGCAAGATGGCGATGTCCTACACCGCCATGCTGCGCGTCTACATCAGCGGCTTCAATGCCGTGGTCAAGGCCACCACCGAGCGTGACCGGCTGGTCAACGAGGTGCTGATCCCCGTCGGCGATTCCATCGCCAGGGAGGCGGAGCAGCTGACGGAGGCCAGCGTCGGCGCCCAGAAGAGCCTGGGCATGGCGACCGGCGCCTTCCTCGACAAGGCGCGCGGCGGGATGGTGCTTGCCTCGCTGATTGCCGTGGTCCTGGGTCTGGCGACGGCGCTGCTGATCGGCCGCGGCCTGTCGCGGCCGGTGGTCGCTATGACCGACCGCATGACCCGGCTGGCCGGCGGCGACCGCAGCGTCGACATCCCCGGCCTGGATCGCGCCGACGAGATCGGCGGCATGGCGAAGGCCCTGCAGGTGTTCAAGGACAGTCTGGTCGAGAGCGACCGGCTGGCCGAAGCCCAGCGCGCCGACCATGCGGCGCAACGTAGCCGCGGCGAACGCATCGACCGGCTGACCCAGGAGTTCGACCGGTTGGTGCTGGCGGCGCTGGGCCGGGTGTCGGCGGCGGCGACCCAGCTGCAGGCGACCGCCCAGACCATGTCGGCCACCGCGGAGCAGACCACCCGGCAGGCCGATGCGGTCGCCAACGCTTCCCATGAGGCGACCGGCAATGTGGAGACGGTGGCTGCCGCGACCGAGGAACTGACTGCCTCCATCGCCGAGATCGGCCGGCAGGTGGCGGAAAGCACCCGCATCGCCGGACAGGCGGTCGCCACCGCGGAGAAGACCGACGGCACCGTCCGCGGTCTGGTCGATGCCGCCCAGCGCATCGGCGAGGTGGTGCAGTTGATCACCGACATTGCCAGCCAGACCAACCTTCTCGCACTGAACGCCACCATCGAGGCGGCGCGCGCCGGCGAGGCGGGCAAGGGCTTTGCCGTGGTGGCGTCGGAGGTCAAGAACCTCGCCAGCCAGACGGCCAAGGCGACGGAGGAGATCGGCAGCCAGATCGCCGGCATTCAGGAGATCAGCCGGCAGGCCGCCGGCGCCATCGCCGAGATCGGCCGGGTGATCGCCGAGATCAGCCACATCTCCACCACCATCGCCGCCGCGGTGGAGGAACAGGGTGCGGCCACCAAGGAGATCAGCCGCAACGTCCAGCAGGCGGCGCGCGGCACGCAGCAGGTGTCCGGCAACATCGCCGGCGTGTCGGAGGCCGCGGCCTCCACAGGCGACGCCTCGCGCGAGGTGTTGACCGCCGCCGACGGGCTGAACCACGAGGCGACCGACCTGCGCGGCTTCGTGTCGCGCTTCCTGGCCGAAATGCGCGCCGCGTAAGAAACGGTATCGATCTTCAGCGTTGCGGTGACAGTTATGGCGCCGGCAGGACCCGAATGGGCCGGGGCTTGCCGGCGCCCTTCTTCTGGCGGGCAGCCCCGCTCCTTTGTCCGGTTACTTTCCCCTTGCGCCTCGCCGCCCCCTTGGGCACATAGGCGCGATGATCCTGACCCCCATCGCCATCGACGACATGCCGAAGGCCATCGCCGCCTTCGACGCCCATCTGGACGGCCATGCCCAAGCGCAGGCCGCCTTCCGCCGGATCGCCTCCACCTGGCCCGTGCGGCCGGCGGACGAGCCCGGCGGCGGTGTCGATACGCCGGCCCATCGGGCGGACGCGGTGCGGCTGGCCCATGCCCACGGCATCGACACGCTGGACGAACCGCCCAGCCGCTCCTTCATGTGGGACGGCAAGGTGATCCGCACCGATGTCGAGGCGACGGTGATCGTGCATGAGTTGGCGCACTGGCTGTGCGCGACGCCGGAGCGGCGGACCCTGATCGATTACGGCCTCGGTCCCGGTCCGGAGACCACCGCCCGCCGGGAAGCACGCGCCGACAAGCGCCTGTGCTTCGAGGACTGCATGCATGAGGAGCAGCAGACCTCCCTGCTCGGCGTGCTGTGGGAGGTCGAACTGGGCCAGCCGGGGATCCTGGCCTTCCTGGAGCAGAACTGGATGGAGCATTGGGAGCGGCCGAGCACCGCCGCCTTCTTCATCCGCCACGCCGAGGAGTTGTTCACCCGCGGACTGATCGACGCCGACGGCCGCCCGACGACCGCGCGCGACTGGGCGGATGCCCGGCAGGGCGCCCGGGTGCTTTCCCCCCAGCTTTAGAAATCCATGCAGTGACCGCGTGCCGTCCGACGGGGCCTCCCTCGGCTCACGGACGGCGCCTTCGCGCCCGGGATGAGGTGCAGTCCGAAGAGCGGACTGTCAAAGCGCACTCTGTCACTGAGCAGAAATGCGTCATGGAGCTAAAATGCGAAAGGCCGGCACCCGAAGGTCCGGCCTTTTGAGATCGCATGCTCCGGTGCAAAGACCGGAGGAAAATGGAGCGGGCGAAGGGATTCGAACCCTCGACCCCAACCTTGGCAAGGTTGTGCTCTACCCCTGAGCTACGCCCGCGCTCCGCACCGTCATTCGGCAGTTTGTTTCTGCCGTCCGGCGGTGTGCGGCGGACTATACTCATCGGCCGACGCAATGCAAGGGGCTTGTTTCAGATTTTTTCACCGGCTGGACGATTTTCCGAACAGCCGGTAAAAGGGCTGTCATGGACACCGCATCGCTCCCCCTTCCGGGCGCCTCCCTGCCAGATGGCGACGCGCCTCTGCCGACCTCTCCGGACCAGTTGCTGGCGCGGCTCGACGCGCTGGGCATCCAGGCGACCACGCACAGCCACCCGCCGCTGCACACGGTGGAGGAGAGCAAGGCCCTGCGCGGCGCCCTGCCCGGCGGCCACTGCAAGAACCTGTTCCTGAAGGACAAGAAGGACCAGCATTGGCTGGTGGTGGCGCTGGAGGATGCGCCGATCGACCTGAACCGGCTGGACAAGGTCATCGGGTCGGCGCGGCTGTCCTTCGCCTCGGCGGAACGGCTTTGGCGCTTTCTCGGCATCCGGCCGGGGTCGGTCACGCCCTTCGCCCTGGTCAACGACACCGAGCGCAAGGTCCGCGTGGTCCTGCAGCAGGCGATGATGGAGCATGACCTGCTGAACTATCATCCGCTGTTGAACGACCGCACCACGGCGATCCGGCGCGACGACCTGCTGCGCTTCATCCGCGCCTGCGGTCACGAACCGGCGATCGTCGAGTTCGGCCGCATCGAGGCCGACAGGGCGGAGTGAGGGACCGGCGGTTCCGCGCAACGCTCGCCCATGCAATGCCTGCCCACGCAATGCTTGCTTGAGCCGACTTGCGCGCTCACATATGTCGGCAACGATTAGGGTCCGGGCCGCCAGCGGCCGGATCGGCAACTCCATGGCCCACCGGGATGTCCTAATGGGCCAGGCATCACCAACGGGACCGAAACACGCCATGTTCTCCATGCCCCCCGCCAACGGGTCCAAGCCCGCCGCTCCCGGTGCCGCCTCCGGTGCCGCCGACATCGTCAAGGACAGCACCGACCGCGCCTTCATGGCGGACGTGATCGAGGCCTCGGCCGACGTCCCGGTGATCGTCGATTTCTGGGCACCCTGGTGCGGCCCCTGCAAGCAGCTGGGTCCGATCATCGAAAAGGTGGTGCGCGCCGCAAAGGGCGCGGTGCGCCTGGTGAAGATCGACACCGACGCCAACCCGATGATCGCCTCGCAGCTGCGCGTACAGTCGATCCCGGCGGTCTACGCCTTCTTCCAGGGCCGCCCGGTCGACGGCTTCATGGGCGCCCTGCCCGAATCGCAGGTGAAGGCCTTCGTCGACAAGCTGGTGGCGCTGGCCAAGCAGGCCGGTGCAGGCGGCGGTGCCGGCGAGATGCTGGAGGAAGCCTTCGCCCAGGCGAAGGAGATGATGGAGGCCGGCGACCTGCAGGGCGCGCTCGACCTCTACAGCCAGATCATGCAGGCCGAGCCGGAGAACGCCCAGGCCTATGCCGGCATCATCCGCTGCCTGATCGCCGCCGGCGACCTGGAGAACGCCAAGCAGATGCTGGCCCAGGCCCCGGAAGCCATCGCCAAGGACAAGGAGCTGGCCAACGTCCGCGCCGCTCTCGACGTGGCGGAGCAGGCTGCCAACGCCGGCCCGATCCCGGAGCTGATGGAGAAGGTCGCCCACGATCCCAACGACCATGCAGCGCGCTTCGACCTCGCCATGGCGCTGTTCGCCGCCGGCAAGCGTGAAGCCGCGGTGGACGAGCTTCTGGAGATCTTCAAGCGCGACCGGACCTGGAACGACGACGGCGCCCGCAAGCAGCTGGTGAAGTTCTTCGAGGCATTCGGCCAGACCGATCCGCTGACGGTGAAGACCCGCCGCCGTCTGTCGACCATGATGTTCAGCTGACGCTTTTCCGAAAGCAGGACGGCTGTTCCATCGGCGAAGGGGTTCTATCTGATTGGCATGACCAGAAACCCCTTCGACGCCGAATTCGGCCAGTTGCCGGCGATGCTGCCGATCTTCCCACTGGCCGGCGTTCTGCTGCTGCCGCGGGCGCGGCTGCCGCTGAACATCTTCGAGCCCCGCTACCTCGCCATGGTCGAGGACGCGCTGGGCAGCGGCCGCATGATCGGCATGGTCCAGCCGCTCGACCCGGCCGGACGGGAGCGCGAGCCGGCCGTCTATCCCTGCGGCTGCGCCGGCCGCATCACCAGCTTCGCCGAGACCGACGACGGCCGCCTCCTGATCACCCTGACCGGAGTCGCCCGGTTCGAGATCGGACGCGAGGTGGAGGGAGCGCGCGGATATCGGCGGGTCGTTCCCGATTGGCGCCCCTTCCAAGCCGACCTGGAGCCCGAGTCCTGCGGCGACATCGACCGCAACCGGCTGCTCGGCGCACTGAAAAGCTATTTCCGCGTCCAGGGCCTGTCGGTCGACTGGAAATCCATCGAATCGACGCTGGACGAGCGGCTGGTCAACTCTCTGGCGATGATCTGCCCCTTCACGCCCGGCGAAAAACAGGCGCTGCTGGAGGCGCCGACCCTGGCCGAACGCGGGAAGCTCTTGATCGGACTGGTCGAGATGGCCATTCTCGACAGTCATGACGGGGACGGTCCGCCGCCCAAGCATTGACCTTCTTCCAATCACCGCCCTTCTTCCAATCATTACGAGACACGAGATGGCGACGCCCGAGGACAAGAGCAGCGAAGCGAAAACCAACGCCCGCGTCGACCCGAAGCTGCTGGAGATCCTGGTCTGCCCGCTGACCAAGGGTCCGCTGCGCTATGACGCCGAGCGCGCCGAGCTGGTCAGCGAGCGTGCCGGTCTGGCCTATCCGATTCGCGACGGCATCCCGATCATGCTGATCGACGAGGCCCGCAGCCTGGACAAGGCGGGGTCGCAGCGATGAGTGAAGATGGCTTCGGCACGGTTCACTGGCCGACCGAAATCCGCCTGAAGAAGGAGGAGAAGCGGCTGGAGGTCGATTTCGACGACGGCCGGACCTTCTCCTACCCGGCGGAGTTCCTGCGCGTGGTCAGCCCGTCCGCCGAGGTGCAGGGCCACAACCCCAGCCAGAAGCAGACGGTGGCCGGCCGCCGCCATGTCGGCATCATGCGGCTGGAGCCGGTCGGCAACTACGCCATCCGCATCGTCTTCGACGACCTGCACGACAGCGGCATCTACAGCTGGAAATACCTCTACGAGATCGGCACCGAACAGGAGACCCTGTGGGCCGAATATCTCGAAGAGTTGCAGGCCAAGGGCCTGAGCCGCGACCCGCGTCGGTGATTATTGCGAGCAATCCCTCTCCCGGGGCGGGAGAGGGCGCTCACTTTCACCTCACTTCCAGATCGGCTTGCCGCTGCCGGGCAGGCCGTACAGGTCCCATTTGCGGCTGACCTTCTCCACGACCTCGTCGGTCATGTGGAGCTTCTCGCCCCACTCGCGCTTGGTCTCCGGCGGCCATTTGTTGGTGGCGTCCAGACCGACCTTGCCGCCAAGCCCCGACTCCGGACTGGCGAAGTCGAGATAGTCGATCGGCGTGCCCTCGATCACCGTGATGTCGCGGGCCGGGTCCATGCGGGTGGAGATCGCCCACATCACGTCCTTCCAGTTCCGCGCGTCGATGTCGTCGTCCACGACGATCACCCACTTCGTGTACATGAACTGGCGCAGGAAGGACCAGACGCCCATCATCACCCGCTTGGCATGGCCGGGATAAGCCTTCTTCATGCTGACCACCGCAATGCGGTAGGAGCAGCCTTCCGGCGGCAGCCAGAAATCGACGATCTCCGGGAATTGCTGGACCAGCAGCGGAATGAACACCTCGTTCAGCGCCTCGCCCAGCACCGACGGCTCGTCGGGCGGGCGGCCGGTGAAGGTGGACAGGTAGATCGGCTTGCGCCGCGTCGTCATGGCGGTGACGGTGAAGACCGGGAAGGGCTCGACCGAGTTGTAATAGCCGGTGTGATCGCCGTAGGGGCCCTCGTCGGCGTATTCGTCCAGGCTGACATGGCCCTCCAAGACGATTTCCGCCTGGGCCGGCACCTTCAGCGGCACCGTCTTGCACTCCACCAGCTCCACCTTCTTGCCGCGCAGCAGGCCGGCGAACTGGTATTCGGACAAGGTGTCGGGCACCGGCGTCACCGCGGCCAGGATGGTGCCGGGATCGGCCCCCAGCACGACGGCGCAGGGCAGCGGCTCGCGCTTGCCGCTGGCGGCCCAGCGGTGATGGTGCTGAGCGCCGCCGCGGTGCTTCAGCCAGCGCATGATGGTCTTGTTCTTGCCCAGCACCTGCATGCGGTAGATGCCGAGGTTGAAGTCGTCCTCGCGCTTCCCCGTCGGCCCCTTGGTCACCACCAGCGGCCAGGTGATGAGCGGCGCCGGCTCGCCCGGCCAGCAGCTCTGCACCGGCAGGCGGCCGAGGTCGATGTCGTCGCCGGTCAGCACCACCTCCTGGCACGGCGCCGAGCCGACGGTCTTCGGCTTCATCGACAGCACGGTCTTGGCGAGCGGGATCAGTTCCAGCGCCTCGCGGAAGCCGCCCGGCGGTTCCGGCTGCTTGAGGAAGGCCAGCGTCTCGCCGACGGCGCGCAGCTGGTGCGGCTCGCGGTCCATGCCCCAGGCGACCCGCTCCACCGTGCCGAACAGGTTGACCAGCACCGGCATCTCGGAGCGCCTGCCGTCGGCCTTGACGACGTTCTCGAACAGCACCGCCGGGCCGTTCTCGGCCAGCAGGCGGGTCTGGATCTCGGTCATCTCCAGCACGGTGGACACCGGTTCCTTCACCACCACCAGCCGCCCCGCCTTCTCCAGCCGGTCGATGAAGTCACGCAACGAGGTGTAGGGCATCGCAGGGTGTCCAATGTGGTGGTGCGTCCGAAACGGACGATAACCTTCAACTCGGCGGCCGGTCCGTCAAGTGCGGTGCACATCAATCCGACCAAGAAAATCAGGCACTATCGATGCCGAAGGCGATCGACAATCTGCCGCCTGTGATCCATGCCTCCGAAGAAAACGGCGACGACCAGAACCTCGGCGCGCTCTTCATGGACGCGGAAGTAGATAACGAATTTGTTTTTGGTCACCGTGCGAAGTCCGGGACGAATCCCTGGATGCTCGGTGCCGCGATATGGAAGAGCCGCTAATTCCTGCAAGTAGTCTGCGGCTTCGTCGACTCGGGCAGCAGCCCGGTCCGCCGCCCGCTCCTCATCGTCGCCCAAAGCTTGATACGCCTCGATAAGGTGAGCTTCGATAAGGTTGAAGTCACGGGCAACAGGAGCCGCGAGACGCACTTTATAAGGATGTGCCGGCATTTCTCTTGCGTCCCCTCAGCACACGGATCTCGGCTATCCCCTCTTCAAGATCGACGGATGGACCGGCAAGGCGCTGGTCGATCAGCAGCCGGAGAGCTTCAAGCTCCAAGTCACGGGCTTCCGTCTCGTGGCGCAGCACCTCAAGGCCCCGCTGAATGACGGCGCTGAGGCTTGGATAATGCCCGGCTTCGACAAGGCTGCGCGCGTAGGCTTCCTGCTCATCGGTCAGGGAAATCGAGGTTTTAACGGTCATAGGTCACCTCCCGTTCCAAATGGTACTACTAGGTAGCACCAACGGCAAGACCCAAGCCCCACCCAAAACAAAACCCCTCCCCCACCCCCGGCGGACCAAGGGTCCGGCCGGAAGCGGGAAAGGGGCTTCGTCACACCTCAAGAACCGGGGTGCGAGACCCGGTCCGGGATCAGTACATGTGCTGGCCGCCGTTGACCGACAGGGTCGAGCCGGTCATGAAGCCGTTGTCGTCGTCGACGAGGTACAGCACGGCCTTGGCGATCTCCGACGCGCGGCCGAGGCGGCCGACCGGGATACGGGCGACGATCTTCTCCAACACGTTGGCCGGCACCGCGCGCACCATGTCGGTGTCGATGTAGCCGGGGGCGATGGCGTTGACGGTGATGCCCTTGGCCGCGCTCTCCTGCGCCAGCGCCTTGGTGAAGCCGTGAATGCCGGACTTCGCCGCGGCGTAGTTGACCTGACCGTACTGGCCGGCCTGGCCGTTGACCGAGCCGATGTTGACGATGCGGCCGAAACCACGCTCGCGCATGCCGTCGATGACGTTGCGGCACATGTTGAAGCAGGAGGAGAGGTTGGTGTGGATCACCTTCTCCCACTGATCGTAGGTCATGCGGTGCATCACGCCGTCACGGGTGATGCCGGCGTTGTTGATGAGCACGTCGACCGGACCCAGGTCGGACTCGATCGCGGCGATCCCCTTCTTGCAGGCGTCGAAGTCCGCGACGTCGAACTTGTAGGTCGGGATGCCGGTGCGGGCGGTGAACTCCTCGGCCGCCTGATCGTTGCCGGCATAGTTGGCGGCGACCTTGTAACCGGCATTCTTCAGGGCGACGGCAACCGCCTCGCCGATGCCGCGGGTGCCACCAGTGACGACTGCAACACGAGCCATAGTTCTTCTCCCCAGATTTAGTAATGGTTGGTTGGTTTCTTTGACTTTTTATTGTTGGGCACGGGACTCCCTCCGCAGGTCCGGCGGATGTCCCAAGCCTAAAGCGAAGCGGGCCGCTTCCCGAGTTGGAAAGCGGCCCGTCCGGTCATCAGTCGCGCTGGACGCAGAGGGCGATGCCCATGCCGCCACCGATGCACAGGGTGGCGAGGCCCTTCTTCGCGTCACGCTTCTGCATTTCGAACAGCAGCGTGGTCAGCACGCGGGCGCCCGAAGCACCGACCGGGTGGCCGAGCGCGATGGCGCCGCCATTGACGTTGACCTTGCTGGTGTCCCAGCCCAGGTCCTTGTTGACGGCCAGCGCCTGGGCGGCGAAGGCCTCGTTCGCCTCGATCAGGTCGAGGTCGTCGACGGTCCAGCCGGCCTTTTCCAGCGCCTTGCGCGACGCCGGGATCGGGCCGGTGCCCATGATCGACGGATCGACGCCGGCGGTCGCCCAGGAGACGATGCGGGCCAGCGGGGTGACGCCGCGCTTGGCCGCGTTCTCCGCCGTCATCAGCACCAGGGCGGCGGCGCCGTCATTGATGCCCGAGGCGTTGCCGGCGGTCACCGTGCCGTCCTTCGAAAAGGCCGGGCGCAGCTTAGCCAGCGACTCCGCCGTGGTGCCGTGCTTCGGATACTCGTCCTCCGACACGACGACGTCGCCCTTGCGGCCCTTGATGGTGACCGGAACGATCTCGTCCTTGAAGCGGCCGGCCTTCTGGGCGGCCTCGGCCTTCTGCTGGCTGGCGGCGGCGAAGGCGTCCTGCTCCTGGCGGGTCAGCTGCCACTTCTGGGCGACGTTTTCCGCGGTGTTGCCCATGTGATAGCCATGGAATGCGTCGGTCAGGCCGTCGCGCAGCATGGTATCGAGCATCTCGGCGGTGCCCATCTTGGTGCCGTTGCGCAGGTGCATGACGTGCGGCGCCATGCTCATGCTCTCCTGGCCGCCGACGACCAGGATATCGGCGTCGCCGTTCTTGATCGCCTGATAGCCGAGCGCGACGGTGCGCAGGCCCGAACCGCAGAGCTGGTTGACGCCGATGGCGGTCGCCTCCACCGGGATGCCGGCGTTGACGGCGGCCTGGCGGGCCGGGTTCTGGCCCTGGCCGGCGGTCAGGATCTGGCCAAAGATGACCTCGTTCACTTCCGCCGCGTCGGTCTTGGCGCGGGCCAGCGCTTCGCGGATCGCGACCTCGCCCAGGACGTGGGCGGGAACGGAGCTGAGAGCACCGTTGAAGCTGCCGATGGGCGTACGGGCGGCACCGGCGATGACGACTTCGGTCATTGAACGCTCCTCGAAATAGGACAGTTTTATTATAGCGCTGGTGGGACGCTCGGAGTGATTGTTACCTTAAGTCGGGCAACATGACAGGTGCAAGCTGGCCGAAGGTCGCGGCGCTAACCTGTCGCAGCAAGCCATTCGGCCAGCGGATTCCACACTCCGGTCTCGGCGCCCGCACTCACAACCATTCCGATATGGCCAAGCGGGGGACGCAGAATCCGGGCGCCGGGGATCGCGGCGCCCAGCGCCAGGGCGGAGGCCGGCGGGACGATGCGGTCGCGCTCCGGGATCAGGGCCAGGGTGGGCATGCGGATGGCGCCGGGATCGACCGGCAGCCCCGCGACCATCCATGTGCCGGCCATGGTGTCGTTGCGCCCGTACCAGCCGGCCAGCGCGTCGCGCGCCACCCCGGCCACCAGCGGCACCCCGTCGTTCAGCCAATCCTCCAGCGCGACGAAGGCCGCCGCGGCGCGGGAGTCCGGCGCCATGCGGGCGAAGCTGGTGAATTTCTTCAGCGCCAGCAGCGGGTCGAGCTGGGCGAACAGCGCCTGCAACGCGTCGGTCGGCAACTCGCCCCAGCGGTCCAGAACCGGCCCCCAGGGCTGGATGAAGGTCGCGACCCGGCGTGCGGTGGCGGCGTCCTCCGCATGGAAATCCCAGGGCGTGGCCATCAGCACCAGCCCGGCGACGTCACGCGGCCGGCGCTGCGCCAGCGCTGCCGTCAGCAGCCCGCCCATGCAATAGCCGGCCACCGGCACCGGCGCCCCCACCGCCTCGACGACGAAGCCCAGTGCCCGCTCCAGCCGGCCGGCGATGTAGTCGGTCAGGGTGAAGCGGCGCTCCAGCAGCCCCGGCCTGCCCCAGTCCAGCAGGAGCGGCCGGAAGCCGCGCGCCGCCAGCCAGCGCATCAGGCTCTTGTCCCGCGACAGGTCCAGGATATAGCCGCGGTTGACCAGCGACGGCACGAACAGCACCGGCCGGCCGCCTGCCTTCTCGCCATAATCCAGCAGGCGCGATCCGCCCTCCGTCCAGACCACCGGCGGGTCGGGCAGGTCGCGGCGGTAGGGGTGGTGGCGGTACCGCTCGATCCCGGTCAGGACGGCGTCGATGCGGCGGCGGATCTCGCGGTCGACTTCACCGGTCAGACGGTCGGCGTCGCCCGCCCCGCCGTCCCGATGCGGCCGGCCCTGGGTCATCCGGTCGGCCTGCGACATTTCGTCCCTGAGCGCCGCCGCCCGGTCCCGCAGGGCCGGACTCCAGGGAAGCAAGCCGTTCCTCAAGAGCGGCAATGCGGCCGAGGAGCTGAGCAAGCTGCCCAGAGCCGCCGTCAGATGCAGGGCCAGCGGGCGCGGCCCCTGCCGCATCCCCGGCCTTGTCCCTGGGCCGGGCGGAGTCCTCCCCGCCTGCCTGTCGTCCGCCAGACGATCGCTCATCGGAAGGCTGTCCGTGTTGGGGGGAGCCGGTGTTCGGGAATGGCCACGGGCGGGGATCCCAGCCGGTGCCGGCCATGGAGCCGGCGCCAAACCCGCCCATTCCGAGACCGCCCATTCCGAAACCAAAAGCCCCGGCGCCCTGCCCCATCATCTGGAACAGGCGGGTCATCATGTCCGCCATTTCCGGATCGGCGGCGCTGGCCGTCCATTGGTCCTGCCACAGGTCCAGATAGCGGCGCGCCAGCGATTCGTAGGAAGGCGGATCGCCGGACGATTGATCGGAAGGTCGGTCTGGGTTCGACGGGTCGGCCATGGCCGGATTATAGGGGCGGCGGGGCCGGATTGACCAGTCCGGCATGGCGGGTCACCTGACCTTTCGGGTATCGGCGGGAGTGGCCCGGGCGCGTTCCATGTCTCCGTCTGCACCGGCCGGACCAACGCAACCGCGGCGCTATGCCGCGGCGCAACGCTGGACAAATTGCTATCCCTTCGAGTAGTCCTAATGACGGAACATTTTCCGCCGCCTGTCCCGCGTGTTCCGGAACACCTGCCCTGGAACACGTCCCTTCTTGAAAGAGTCCGCGATGGCCGACAAGGAAGACCAGAAGTCCGCTCCGATCACGATCAAGAAGTACGCCAACCGGCGGCTCTACAATACCGCCACCAGCAGCTACGTCACGCTGGACCATCTGTGCCAGATGGTGAAGGACGGCTTGGATTTCGTGGTCTATGACGCGAAGACCGGTGAAGACATCACCCGATCCGTCCTGACCCAGATCATCGTGGAAGAGGAAAGCAAGGGGCAGAACCTGCTGCCCATCAGCTTCCTGCGCCAGCTGATCGGCTTCTACGGCGACAACATGCAGTCGGTGGTGCCGCGCTATCTGGAATATTCGATGCAGGCCTTCTCCCGCAATCAGGAGCAGATGCGCGACTATTTCCAGAACACGCTGGGCGGCATCTTCCCGTTCGGCCGGCTGGACGAGGTCAGCAAGCAGAACATGGCGATGTTCGAGCGCGCCATGCGCATGTTCACGCCCTTCGGCGCTGCCGGCGCCCCGGACGAGACGCCCGGCGGCCAGCGCCCGGCCGGCCAGCCCGGCTCGGCGTCCACCAATCCGCCCGCCGGACCCGGCGGCGTGACGTTCGACGAATTGCAGAAGCAGATCGACGAACTGCAAAAGCAGATCGCCAGCATCGCCAGCCCGGGCAGCAAGTCGGACACAAAGTAACGGGACGGTCGGACGGATCCGGCGGAAGATTTTTCCGACAAACTGGCGGCACGGAAGGCGGGGTCATACCCCGCCTTTTTCATTGCGCCGGCCGGGACGGGCGCGCAGGCTTGGATCTGTGCATAGGGGGCACCTTCTCGTCCACGGTGCCGGTCCGGCGGAATTGCCGGATTTGCCGGCCCGTCTAACCGTCAGGAGGGAACCGACCGTGACCACCGAACTGACCGTTTCGATCACCATGACCAGCGACGACCCGCGCGAGGTCACGCGTTTTGAAAACCTGTTGCGCGACTGGCTCAGCCATCAGCCGGGCGTGGCCGGCATGGCGATCGCCGACCGCGGCAACGACGTGGCGGCCGAGAATATCTGGCGCGCCGCCCGCAAGGCGACCTTTGGCCCGGCGCTCAAGAACCCCTTCGCCCCCTGACGGCGCTGTAGCTTTATGTTTGGCGATCGGATTCACGCTCCAAATCGATTCCGATTTTACGCGATCCGATCTAACCGGGGCGATCAGCCCCTGAACAGGTGCGGGATCATCGCCGAATCCGGGCCGACGCCGGAGCCCAGGCGCGGATCGGCCGATTCCCGCACCCCCATGCCCAGGCACTTGTCGCCGACGATCCAGGCGTGCAGGACGGCGCGCGTGTCCTCCTCACGGAAGCAGGGCGGGGTTTCAAGCCAGATCGCGCCATGGGCCGCGACATCCTCGCCGATATCCGGACCGTCGTCGGCGATCACCGCCCCCTGTTCCAGGATGCGGCTCGGCGCGCCGTCCAGCCCATGCAGGGCGCGCACGGTCACCATGTCGGCTCCGGCCACGCCGCTGGGGTCCAGCGCCGCACGGCACAGGTTCGGGTGGCGTGGATAGAGATAGGACAGCACCGCCAGCAGCCCGTGGTTCGACCACAGCCAGCACCACAGCGGCGACAGCACGCTCATGCCGCTGCTGCGCAGCCGCTGAAGGAACCCGTCGTCGGCCAGCCCGTCCCAGGGATAGAGCTTCGCCAGCCAGGAGATCGGCTGCCCCTCGTCATCCACGAAGCGCCGGCCGTCCCAGGCGATGGACTGCAGCGGCAGCAGGCGGGTGTCGATGCCGGCCTCCGCCGCGGTGGCGGCGAGATAGACCAGTTCGCCCTCGCGCACCGGATCGGGGGTGGCGCAGGTCGCGTGCATGCGACCGCGACCGGGCACGCCCGTCGCCAATTCCTCCCACCGCTCCACCAGCGCCTCGTGCAGGCCGTTGAACTGGTTGGCGTCGGGAGCCATCGCCTCGCGCCAGTTGCGCTGGATCATCGAGGCGGCGAACAGCCCCTCGCAGGTGTCGTAATTGCACCCCAGCAGCTTGACGCTGTCGCGCCCGTCATAGGCCAGCGTCAATCGCCCGGCGAGCCCGCCCGCCCGTTCGTTGCGCCGCCCACCGGCCCAGTAATCGAGCCAGGACGCTTCCAGCATGCGCGCGAGGTCGCCGCGGATGCCGAGCGAGGCGAACAGCTTGTGCTCCATCACATGACGCACGGCGACTGCGATCATGCTGTGCAGTTCGTCAGCCACGCTTTCGATCAGGTCGATCTGCGAAGCGGTGAACTCGTAGACGGTGTCCTCCCGCCAGGCGGCTCCAGCCGACATGGCGCGCACACCATAGGGATATTTGCGGAGACCCGGGCGCCAATCGGCCCGCGGCTTTATCGTCGTCCTGCGCATGCCCGTTCCGATCCCCGGAGGTCAGCGCCGGCGAGCCGGACGGCGCGCGATGGCGACGAGTCGGCGCGTGGAAAGGGAGACGGGCAGCAGGCTGGTCAACGGTCCACTGGTCAACGGTCAACTCCGGGGGAGGCCAATCCGACGCAGGCGCGGATGCTCGCGATGCAATCGCTGCGACGCAAGCACAGCCTTGCGTATGTAACCCGTCCCGCTGCAGCGCACCAGCGCGCATCCGCGATAGCTCACCCTCGCCGGAGAGCCTCGGAACCGTGCGGAATGGGGCCGCCCCCAATTGACTGGCCCCAATCAACCGAAGTGGCGACGGGCCGCTGCGGCGAAAGGCAGCAGCGGCCCGTTCCGGAATGCGGCGCGCGTCAGATCAGCGGCACCGAGGGATGCCGGGCAAGCGACCGCATCGCCCACAGCGCCAGACGGCCGCGACGCGGCTTCATCGCCTCGGCCGTCCGATGCGCCGGCGGGATCGTCGCCAGGCCGGGGACGAGCAGCGGCCGGTCGTCGCGCGTGCCGCCGAGCCGCTGGAGCCGGCGTGCCGACAGCACGAGGCGCAACACCTCCTCCTCGGACACCGCACGACGGGCCGTGCCGGAGGCGAGGCTTGCCGCCTCGTACAAAGCCGCCCGTTCGGCCAACAGCCCGGTCAGGCCCTTGGCAGCCGCCGTCAATGCAGCTTCATCGTAAAGGGCGAGGACAAGCGTCCTCAACCCGTGTTCCATCCGTGTGGACATGGCGGGGGCTCCGGAAAAATCGGAATGGCGTGCGGTTCTGGTGCGTGTGAATCGAAGCGAGCAGGCAAAAGCTCGCGGTTCGACAGGCGCAATTATCCGTGCGCGGCACCCGTTCGGCCATGCGCCCCAAGGTGGTAACACCCTGTCTGCGTCCTGCTGATGCAGGATAGCCACAGTGGCTGTACCGATAAATATCCGGGTTGGCCGGGAATTGTCCGCCCCGACAGGCGGGAAGAAATGGTGGAGCCAAGGAGGATCGAACTCCTGACCTCTACAATGCCATTGTAGCGCTCTCCCAGCTGAGCTATGGCCCCACTATATTTCTTCTACTCTTCACCAACACATGAGGTGTTGGTGCGCTTGGAGGGAGTCGAACCCCCACGGCCTTTCAGCCACTAGGACCTGAACCTAGCGCGTCTACCAGTTCCGCCACAAGCGCATCCGCGTTACTTGGGGTCACGCGGGGCGCTCTATGTACCCAGACCGGGCGCCGCGCTCAAGGAGAAAATGCGACCGCGCAAAAGTTTTTTGGGGCGGGGCCGTAACGCCTCCCCCTACTCCGCCGGCTTGATCGCGTAGAAGCGGTACACCCGCACGCCGGCCTCGATGGCGGCGACGCGGCGGGCCCACAACTCGACCTCCTCCATCACCGCCAGCTTGGTGGGGGTGTCGAGCTGGAATTTTTCCAGATGCTCGACCAGCCCCTGGATGGCGGACAGGATCAGGCCGCGGTGGGTGTCGGAGATGTCCTCGGCGATGCGGAGGTCGAGGTTGCGCTGGGCGAACGCGTTCGCCATGCGGTCCTTCGGCCACAGGTTCGGCGTCAACGGCTCCTTGTCGCACCAGTTCTGGATCGCCTTGGCGCCCATCACATCCGCTTCCGCGATATAGTCGGTGATCAGCAGGTGGCCGCGCGGCTTCAGCGCCAGTTCCATGCCGTCGAACATCTGTTCCTTGTCGCGGACGAAGAACAGGCCTTCCTTGTAGACGATGGCGTCGACGCGCTTGGGATAGCCGAAATGTTCGGGATTGAAGGTCTCGATCGGCGCCTTCTTCTCCAGTCCCAGCTTGAAGGAACGGACCATCCCCTCCTTCGCCAGCAGTTCCGACGCCTCCAGCCCGGTGACCCAGCAGCCGTATTTGCCGGCCATGGTGCGGCTGGTGCCGCCCAGCCCGGCGGCGAGATCCAGCACGCTCATCGCCGGGTTCAGGCCCAGCGGCTTGACCAGATAGGGAATGTGATCGGCGCCGCCGGGGGTGTTGAAGCCCTCGCCCCACATCTTCTCCGCCACCTCGATGCGGGTGGCGGTCCACAGCGGCTTGCCCCAGCGGTTCATGCCGGGACCGGGTGCGGCAGGCTGCGGCTGTTCGGGCTGGCGCGGCTGCTCCTCGCCCTTCTTCGCCTTCAGACCGGAGAGGTCATAGCCTTCCCACCACGCATAGAGGCGAGTCTTCAGGCTCGGTCCATGCCCGGACGATCCGTCCTTGTCCGTCATCGCCCTTTGTCCGTCATCGCCGTGGCACCCCATCCGCCGATCGACCTGCCGCCGCCGAATTCCCCATCCGGCGCCGGACGGCGCAGCATTCTTACGGTTGTTCGGCCGAGCCCAACCACACCGTCCGCAAGAATCCGTCCAGCTTCAGGTTAGACGGACGCTAATTGCATGCAAGTGGAAAAATTTCTCCGCGGAAACACATCCGTCAGCGCGCGGTTTTGGCAGGGGCAGCGCCCGATTCGGGCAGGGAGGCCATGCGCGTGCCCGCCGCGTTCAGCACCGGGGCGCAGGCCGCCGGCATCTTGCGGACCACCCGCGGCTCGGGCTTGTAACCCGGCGGATGCTCGATCGCGGGAGACGCGCTGTCCAGCCAGGACATCAGTTCGTCGCCGCAGCCGTCGCCGTCGGGCTGCTCCGCCTGCTGTTCGCACAGCGGACTGCCGGCCGGGCAGTTCAGCCGGATGTGCATGTGGCCGTCATGGCCGTGCCAGGGCCGCAGCTTGTTCAGGAACCCGCGGTCGGACCAACTGCGCTGGCACATCGCCAGCTTGATCGCCGGATTGACGAAGATGCGGGCGACGCGGGGGTCGCTGGCGGCGATCTGGATCATCCGGGCCTGCCGGTCCGACCAGTCGGCGGTGACGCGCATGCGGTCGTAATCGACATACTTGACCTCGTCCAGCCGCTCGCGCCCGGCACGGCCCATCGGCGGCAGGTCCAGCCGCAGCCAGACATCGGCATCCAGCCCGATCTGGTGGCTGGCATGGCCCGACGGCATCGGTCCGCCGCGCGCCTGCCCCATGTCGCCGACCAGCGCCGTGCCCAGCCCGGCATGCGCCACCCGCTGGCCGAAGTCGCGGAGCATGTCGACCAGCACCGGATGGCCGTAGTTGCGCTGACGCGACAGGCGGATCACCTGATAGCCGACACCTTCCGGCGGCAGGGCGCGGGCACCGGCGATGCAGCCGGCCGCATAACCGCCGATGGATCTCGACGCCCCCAGCGAGGGGCCGGCCACCGCCCCCCAGGCGACGCTGGTGGCATAGGCCGGGATCGGAACCGGCTTTTTCTTCCGTGACTTGGCGTCGGCGTCGCCGGCCGCCAGCAGAGCGGCCACCAGTCCGACGCATGCGATCGCCTTGAAGGCACGCCCCCCGAAAGCACGAACCCCCGCAAGAATCCCCATGTCCGTCCCCCCGCCGTCTCCGGCACCGCGGTCGATACCGCTATAGCGGACCCGTGGTTAAGGAATGATGGAGGATGCATCCGGACCGCACAACCGGACCGTCAGGCACCGGCCGGGTCCATCCGGGCAGTCCATCCGGGGTGCGTCCGACGGTCCCGGTCGAGCCTCATAGCCGTACGGAAGCACTCCACCCTGGCTGACCGGACTAGCCGCTGCGAATATTGACAGTCTGTTATTAGCAATGGAAACGTCGAAGCATCATCAACAAGGAATTCGATAAAATGCCACCGACAATGAGCTACCGTATTGGCGACATCGTCAGTGTCCGCGGTTGCTTGACCCGGCTGATCGATATTATCAACCGTGATCCTATTCATTTGGAGGATCTGATCGGGTTCCACCGGGGGCGTCTCAGCCGCGGCTATTACCTGCTGCTGCTGAAGGAACCGATGGCTGCCGGGGAGTTCCAGTTCCTGGGCTACACCCACCTGTCCGGCGGCAAATACGGCCTGCCCAGCAACGACCCCGCGGCGGAGGCGGCACGGCCGACGGTGCAGGGGTCGCTGGAGCAGAAATTAGGGGTCGCCGGGGTGAACGGCCTTGCCCGCAAGATCGCCGGCGACATCCCGGCCACGGGGGAGCGCCGCCTTGCCAAGATCGTCCCGGTGATCGGCCACGATCAGGCGATGGGGCCGGCCGACCAGTATCCGGCATCCAAACACGGCATCGCGCAGTTCAACCTGACGGTGCCGAAGAAATTCCTGGTTTCCGCCTTCGTCGATCCCAACCGGCGCTTCCAGGGCGGCGGCCTCGACCTCGTCATGGACAAGGGAACGGCTTATGACAGCCGGCGGGCGGTGTTCCAGTATCTGTCGGCCGCCTGAGGGCTGTCAGTGCATGGGGGCATTCCCCGGCTGTCAGTCCCCGCCAATCAGTCAAGCGTCTGGCGGTAGCGCTTCAACGCCACCACCGTGACCACCGTCAGGAACAGGGCGAGCGCCAGCACCTCCGCCGCGATCTCGGCGAACCCGTTTCCTTTCAGCAGGATGCCGCGGACGATGCGCAGGAAGTGGGTCAACGGCAGGATCTCGCCCACCGCCTGCGCCCAGCCCGGCATGCCACGGAACGGGAACATGAATCCCGACAGCAGCATCGACGGCAGGAAGAAGAAGAACGACATCTGCATCGCCTGCAGCTGGTTGCGCGCCAGCGTGGAGAAGGTGAAGCCGACGGCCAGATTGGCGGCGATGAACAGGATCAGCACGGCGGACAGCAGCCCCAGGCTGCCGATGATCGGCACGTCGAACAGCAGCCGCGCCGCCACCACGATCAGCAGCACCTGGACATAGCCGACGACGACGAAGGGCACGATCTTGCCCAGCATCACCTCGAACGGCCGGACCGGCATGGCCAGCAGGTTTTCCATCGTCCCGCGCTCGCGCTCGCGGGTAACGGCCAGCGCCGTCATCATCACCATGGTCATGGTCAGCACCACGCCCATCAGCCCCGGCACGACATTGTATTGGGTGATGCCCTCCGGGTTGTAGCGGCGGTGGACGCGCAGTTCCACCGGGTCCGGCCCGGCGCGCAAGGCCGTCAGCGGCCCGGTCAGGTCGGGGTTCAGCGCCTGCCGGGCGATGGTGGACAGCGCCGACAGGGCGTTGCTGGTCGCCGCCGGGTCGGTGGCGTCGGCCTCCACCAGCAGGACCGGACGGGTGCCGCGCTGGAGATCACGGGCGAAGCCGGTGGGGATGGTGACGGCGAACTGCACCTCCCCCTCCGCCAGCAGCCGGTCGATTTCGGCCTCCGACGCCGCGGTGCGGGTGATGGCGAAATAGCGGGAATTCTCCATCGCCGCGACCAGCGTGCGGGCGAAGGGGCTGGAATCGGCGACCAGCACCGCCGTCGGCAGCGCCTTGGGATCGGAGTTGATGGCGAAGCCGAACAGGATCAGCTGCAGGATCGGCACCCCCACCATCATGGCGAAGGTCAGCCGGTCGCGCCGCATCTGGATGAATTCCTTCACCATCACCGCCATCAGGCGGCCCGCCGATATCCGCGCCATCGCACTGCCTCACAGGGCTGGGGTGCGAGGAGGGTAGCGCGGATAGGCTTGGGCGTCGATGCCCCCTCCTACGCGACTCCGTCCGCCCGGTCGAACTGCAGCGCCGCCAGCCTCGCATAGAGGCCGCCCTGCGCCACCAGTTCGCCATGGGTGCCGGTCTCGACCACGCGGCCCTGGTCCATCACCACGATACGGTCGGCGTTCAGCACCGTCGCCAGCCGGTGGGCGACGATCAGCGTCGTACGGCCATGCATCAGCCGGTCGAGCGCGTCCTGCACCATCCGCTCGCTCTCGGCGTCGAGCGCGCTGGTCGCCTCGTCCAGCAGCAGCACCGGCGGGTCGCGCAGGATGGCGCGGGCGATGGCAAGGCGCTGGCGCTGACCGCCCGACAGCCGCACGCCCTTCTCGCCCAGGAAGGTGTCGAACCCCTCAGGCAGCGCATTGAGGAAGTCCAGCGCATGGGCGGCCTCGGCGGCGGCGCGCACCTCGGCGTCCGAGGCATCGGGCCGGCCGTAGCGGATGTTCTCCCAAGCGTTGGCGGAGAAGACCACCGGATCCTGCGCCACGAGGCCCAGACGGCGGCGCACCTCCACCGGGTCCGCGTCGCGCAGTTCGACCCCGTCGAGCCGCACCGAACCGGCCTGCGGGTCGTAATAGCGCAGCAGAAGCTGGAACACCGTCGATTTCCCGGCGCCCGACGGACCGACCAGCGCCACCCGCTCGCCCGGTTTCACGTCCAGCGAGAAGCCCTCCAGCGCCGCCCAATCGGGCCGCGACGGGTAATGGAAGCGGACGGCATCGAAGGACAGTGCACCCGCCGCCGGGAGCGGCAGCGGCTTCGGCACGGCGGGGGCGCGGATCTCCGACTCGACGGACAGCAGGCTGAACAGCCGCTCCGTGGCACCGGCGGCGCGCTGGAGGTCGCCGATCACCTCGCTGATGGCGCCGACCGATCCGGCGACCACGACGGAATAGATGACGAAGGCCGACAACTCGCCCGGCGTGAGCCGCCCGGCCACCACGTCATGGCCGCCGATCCACAGGATGATGCCGACGGCGCCGAACACCAGAACGATGACGATCACCGTCATCACCGCCCGCACCCGCACGCGGCGGATGGCGACGTCGAACGCCTCCTCCACCCGCTTGCCGAACAGCGCCCGGTCGATGGCCTCATGGGTGAAGGCCTGGACCGTGCGGATGGCGGCCAGCGTCTCCTCCACGAAGGATCCGATGTCGGCGATGCGGTCCTGGCTGTCGCGCGACAGCTTGCGCACCCGCCGGCCGAAGAAAATGATCGGCGCCACCACCAGCGGAACCACCAGCGCCACCAGCCCGGTCAGCTTGGGCGAGGTGATCAGCAGCATGCCGGTGCCGCCCAGGAACAGCAGCGCGTTGCGCAGCGCGATGGAGGCCGACGAGCCGACCACCACCTGCAGCAGGGTGGTGTCGGTGGTCAGGCGCGACAGGATCTCGCCGGTCTTGGTCGTCTCGAAGAATCCCGGCGACAGGGTCAGCACATGGTCGTAGACGGCGCGCCGGATGTCGGCGACCACCCGCTCGCCGATCCAGCTGACCAGATAGAAGCGGCCATAGGTGGAGGCCGCCATCAGCGCGATCACCCCCAGCAGCACCAGCAGCGCACGGTCGAGCAGCGAGGTGTCGCCGCCGGCGAAGCCCTGGTCGATCAGCACCCGCATCCCCTGCCCCAGCCCCAGGACGGTGCCCGCGGCCACGGTCAGCGCCACCATGGCGCCCAGGATCCGCCATTTGTAAGGAAGCAGGAACGGCACCAGACGGCGTAGCGGTCCAAGGTCGCGGCGGCGGGTATCCGCCTCGCCACGGGCGGAGGCGGCGATCATGTCGGGGGAGGGTTGGCGAGCCACGCGGTTCCCGCTTGTCTGTTGGGGGTATTGATGCGGATCGCTGGCATATAGCGCGGTAAAGGGATGCCAACAAGGCGACGAACAGGCGAAACCACCCCGAAAATGGCCACGGAGCCCGCCGCGGACATCCTCAACGAGGCGAGATTCCGGGGTTGCGCCGGGGAGGGGGTTTTGGTATAGACGCCGCTCGCTTTGCAGGAACCCCGGCCATGAAGACTGACATCCATCCCGACTATCACGAGATCACCGTGGTCATGACCGACGGCAGCTCGTTCACGACCCGCTCCACCATGGGCAAGCCGGGCGACACGCTGCGCCTCGACATCGACCCGAAGTCGCACCCGGCCTGGACCGGTGTGCAGAAGCTGCTGGACACCGGCGGGCAGATCGCCAAGTTCAACAAGCGCTTCGCGAACTTCGGCCTCAAGAAGTAAGCGTTACCGCGCTTCTATCCTGCCGATGCGAAAAGGGCGCCCGACCGGTTCGGACGCCCTTTTCGTTTGTGCATGTCGTGATGGCCGTCTTACCCCACCGCCGCAGCCGCCTCGCGCTCCACATCGGCGCGGACCATGGCGTCGAGCCGGTGGACGCGCATGTACAGGCTGTGGCTGCGCTCCAGCAGGCTGCGCAGGCCGGACGGCAAATCCTCGTTGTCGGGGCCACTGGGATCGGAACAGATTTCGCCGCCGGACAGCGCGAAATCCTCGCTCGCCGCCTGCTCCTTCGTCATCTCGCCGGCATGCACGGCCTTCTGCGCCAGCAGCCACGCCATCACCTGGGTCAGGCGGCTGGTCACCCGCATGGATTCGTAGGAGATCTGAAGACGCACCTGCGGCGGCAGCTTCCGGTGTTCGGCCGCATCATGATAGGCGATGTAATTCCGCGCCTCGATCAAGAGGGCCATCGTCTCGTCGTAGGGACCGTTGAAGAAGAAGGTGTGCGAAGTCATGGTCGTCGGCCCCCTCCTGCGGACTTACGGCCCTAGCGTGAGCCTTGCCGCAACTGATTAACAATTGGTGACCGGGCGGCACCCGGCAACCCCAGGCGGGGATTGACCGGTCTTGGTGGGTCCGCCCTCTTGAACAGGGAAAAGCGTCGATTATCTCTCGCTCGTCCGGCGGATGCCCATACGGGGTCCGCCATCAAACCGGCCCTTGGGCCAGCCCTCAGAGGACCGACCGATGCCGTGGTCCTCGACGGCCGTATCGCTCTTTCGGAGGATATGTCATGCGTAGCTACGACCTTTCGCCGCTGTTCCGTTCCACCGTCGGTTTCGACCGCCTGTCGCGTCTGCTGGAGACCGCGACCACCGGTGACGAGGCGGCATCCTATCCGCCCTACAACATCGAAAAGCTGAGCGAGGATTCGTACCGGATCACCATGGCCGTCGCCGGCTTTGGACTGGACGACCTCAACATCGTCGCTCACCAGAACTCGTTGACCGTCACGGGTAAAGCTAAGAAGGACGAGCCGACCGGCCAATTCCTCTACCGGGGTATCGCCGGCCGCGCGTTCGAGCGCCGCTTTCAGCTGGCCGATTTCATCAAGGTGACCAGCGCATCTCTTCAGAATGGCCTTCTGCACATCGAGCTGGCGCGCGAGGTACCCGAAGCGATGAAGCCGCGGAGCATTCCGATCGTCACCGCCGCCGGCAGCGACGCGGTGGAGGTCGAGACTCCCGCGCTGACCCAGCAGGCGGCCTGACGCCTGACACGGTCCGTCCGCCCCTGAAGCGGACATGAGAACGGCGCCCCGGACCATCCGGGGCGCCGTTTCCTTTACCGGCAATTCGGACTTCGGATTCAGGCGCGTGGGAAGTTGTCCGGCGGCGCCAGCACCCACTCCGCATAGCCGGCGCGCATCAGCTCATAGGCGGCGACCAGCCCGGCCGCGCCGGCATAGGCGGTGACCAGCACCTGCTCCGGCGACACCTGCGCCCCGAATCCGATCAGCAGAGCCCCCAGGAACGGCCCGCCGAGCAGAAATGCCGCCAGCCACAGCGGTTCGGCCGACAGCCAGGCGCCGAGCACCGCGCGGGTTCTTTGCGACAGGCGCAGCAGCCCGCCGGCCTTGGCGTCGAGCGCTTCCAGGCTGCCGGCGCGCAGTTCCGCCAACCGCCGGCCGTCGGCGTCGATGAAGACGACCTCCACCTTCATGCCGTGGCGGCGAACCGAGGCCCGCACCGAGTCGCCGAGCCTCGTTTCCAGCAGGATCGCATTGCCGCCCAGCGCCGGCAAAGCATCGCGCACCTCCTCCGGCGGCTCGCCCCACTCGCGCAAAGCTTCCAGGATGACCCGGGGATCGTCGCAGGGGATCGCATCCATATGAATGACCCGCCCCTGCGGCGCCGTTACCTTCAGGATCAGCACCTGCTCCGCCGGTTCATGAGTGCCTTCGACGCGCAGGCCGCCCTCGACGACATAGGAGAATCGCAGGCATCCATCACGGCGGCTGAGCGTGTTCATGGCGGCACCCCTCCGGTCGCACCCCTGGCGGATCGCACCACAGGGATCTTGAGCGTTGGTTATCTGGGCGTTGGCGTCAACATGACCAACAAACCAGCCGGGGGAACGGCCATCGCGACGGACCGGCGAAAATGGGGAAACCCGACCGGCCGAGGCGGCATCCGGGCATGAAAAAAGCGCCTAGCCGGTCCGGCTGGCGCTTTCCGCTATCTTCTCTCTCTCAGAAGAGAGAGAATGGCGGATGGGGGGAGATTCGAACTCCCGATACCCGTGAGGGTATGCCGCATTTCGAGTGCGGTGCATTCAACCGCTCTGCCACCCATCCGCTGCCCCGTTTGGCGGGGTGGGCGGAACCTATATAAACGCCTTCGGGCGTGCAAGCCTTTTTTGCAGAAAAATGCGAAGGCGTTGGCCCGCAACCCTGTTGACTCTCAGCCCCTCCTGAGTATAGATCGTCGCTCCCATGAACGGGCTTGCGCATCGAACGGTGGGCGAGAAGCCCGCCGTTTGTTTTGACATAGGCAGTGACGACAATGTTTGCAGTGATCCGCACCGGCGGCAAGCAGTACAAGGTCGCCAATGGCGACGTGATCCGTGTTGAGAAGCTCGAGGCCGATGCTGGCGCCTCCATCACGCTCGATGACGTGCTGATGGTCGGCGACGCAGGCAACACCACCATCGGCACCCCGACCGTGGCCGGCGCCTCGGTCGTCGCCGAGGTCGTCGCCCAGGACCGCGGCCCGAAGATCATCGTCTTCAAGAAGAAGCGCCGCCAGAACTACCGCCGCAAGAACGGCCACCGCCAGGACCTGACCGTCCTGCGCATCACCGGCATCAACGGCGCGGCCTGATCCGGGTTCTCCGGTCGGGCTTCCAGGCGCATCTTCAGTTTAGGAGCAACACCCCATGGCACACAAAAAGGCAGGCGGCTCGTCCCGCAACGGCCGTGACTCCGCCGGTCGCCGTCTCGGCGTGAAGCGTTTCGGTGGCGAGAACGTCGTCTCCGGCAACATCATCGTCCGTCAGCGTGGCACGAAGTTCCACCCGGGCGAGAATGTCGGCCTCGGCCGCGATCACACCCTGTTCGCGATGGCCGACGGCCAGGTTTACTTCAAGCACAGCTCGAACGGCCGCACCTTCGTGAACGTCGTTCCGGCCAACGACCAGGAAGTTCCGGCCGTCGCTGCCGAGTAACCTCTAAGGTCGTTGCGCGGCCTGTGTCGCAGGCCTGCACGCTTGTGGGATAAAATCGGGGGACCGGGCGACCGGCTCCCCGATTTTCGTTTTCAGTCCGGTGCCGTCCCGCCGCCGGTTTCCCTTCCGTTTACGGGCAGGTTCCCCGATGAAGTTTCTCGATCAAGCCAAGGTCTTCCTGAAGAGCGGTGACGGCGGCCCCGGTGCCGTCGCGTTCCGGCGCGAGAAGTTCATCGAGTTCGGCGGCCCGGACGGCGGCGACGGCGGTCGGGGCGGGGACGTGATCATCGAGGCGGCGGACGGCCTGAACACGCTGATCGACTACCGCTACAAGCAGCACTTCAAGGCGCAGCGCGGCCATCACGGCATGGGCAGCAACCGCAACGGCGCGCGCGGCGAGGATGTCGTCCTGCGCGTGCCGGTCGGAACCCAGATCCTCGACGAGAATCAGGAAACCGTGCTGTGCGACCTGACCGAGGCCGGTCAACGCCGAGTCTTCCTGCGCGGCGGCGACGGCGGGCACGGCAACGCACACTTCAAGACGCCGACCAACCGGGCGCCGCGCAAGTTCCACCCCGGCTGGCCGGGGCAGGAGCAGTGGGTGTGGCTGCGGCTGAAACTGATCGCCGACGCCGGCCTGCTGGGCCTGCCCAATGCCGGCAAGTCGACCTTCCTGGCCGCCACCACCGCGGCCAAGCCGAAGATCGCCGACTACCCCTTCACCACGCTGGCTCCCAACCTGGGTGTCGTCCGCGCCGGTGACGAAGAGTTCGTCATCGCCGACATCCCCGGCCTGATCGAGGGAGCGCACGAGGGCCATGGGCTGGGCGACCGTTTCCTTGGCCATGTCGAGCGCTCGCGCATCCTGCTGCACCTGATCGACGGCACGGCCGACGACGTCGTCGCCTCCTACCGCACGATCCGGAACGAGCTGGAGGCCTATGGCGGCAACCTCGCTGACAAGCCGGAGGTCATCGGGCTGAACAAGGCCGACGCCCTGCTGGACGAGGAGATCGAGGAGAAGAAGAAGGCATTGGAGGAGGCGTCGGGCGCCGAGGTCATGGTGCTGTCCGGTGCCACCGGCCAGGGCGTGAAGCAGGTGCTCTACCGGCTGCTGACGGTCATCAAGGAGTCCAAGTCGGAAGAACCCGAGGTCATCCACGCCCCCGCGACCCGGTCCATCCCGCGCCCGCCGGTCGGTCAGAAGCTGCCCGACGACAGCGGGATGCAGTGGGACGACGAAACCGGCGAATGGGTCGGCGGCGAAGACGAAGAGTTCGAGGAGGACGACCTCGAAGAGGGCGAACTCGAAGAGGGTGAGGAGCTGGAGAACGGCGACTCGGACGAAGCTCTTGACGGGGACGAGCCGGAGGGGGAAGAGGACGGCTCGGACGACGATACGGACGGAACCTCCCGCCATGGCGCTTGACGCCCCTACCCTTCTCGAATCCCGCCGGCTGGTCGTAAAGATCGGCTCGGCCCTTCTGGTCGATGGGGAGACCCGGCAAATCCGCCGGGACTGGCTCGACGCGCTGGCCGACGACGTCGCCGCCTGCCGCAAGCGCGGGCAGGAGGTGGTGATCGTCACCTCCGGCGCCGTTGCCTGCGGGCGGGAGCATCTCGGCCTCGTCGGCCGGGCGCTGAAGCTGGAAGAGAAGCAGGCCGCGGCCGCCACCGGCCAGATCCGCCTTGCCCACGCCTATCAGGAAACGCTGGCCCGCCACGACGTCACCGTCGCCCAGGTCCTGGTGACGCTGGAGGACACGGAGGAGCGGCGGCGCCACCTGAACGCCCGCAACACCATCGACACGCTGCTGAAGCTGGGCGCCGTTCCGGTCATCAATGAGAACGACACGGTCGCCACCGCCGAGATCCGCTTCGGCGACAATGACCGGCTGGCTGCCCGCGTGGCGCAGATGGTCAGCGCCGACACGCTGGTGCTGCTGTCGGACATCGACGGACTCTACACCGCCGACCCGCGCAAGGACCCGAACGCCCGCCATATCCCCACCGTGCGCGAACTGACGCCGGAGATCGAGGGCATGGCCGGCGAGCCGCCCCCCGGCTACAGCAGCGGCGGCATGGTGACCAAGATCGCCGCGGCGCGAGTCGCCCTGTCGGCCGGCTGCCGCATGGTCATCGCCAAGGGCAAGCGCATGAACCCGCTGGCGGCGCTGGAACGGCCGCCGGAGGGTGGCGGCGCGCTCTGCACCTGGTTCCTGCCATCCGCCGAACCGACCAGCGCCCGCAAGGCCTGGATCGCCGGCCATGTGAACGCCACCGGCGTGCTGGTGGTGGATGACGGCGCCACGCGCGCCCTGTCCCACGGCGCCAGCCTGCTGCCCGCCGGCGTCAGTGCCGTGCAGGGCGACTTCGACCGCGGCGACGTGGTGATCGTCCGCACCCAGGAGGGGCGGGAAGTCGCCCGCGGCCTCGTCGCCTACAGCGCCGACGACGCCCGCAAGATCCTGCGCCACAAGAGCACCGAAATCCCGGAGATCCTGGGGTACCAAGGGCGTGACGAGATGATCCACCGCGACGATCTGGTGGTGCGGTGACCGTGATGTCGCGCACCCCGATCTGCGCCATCCTGTGGGACATCGACGGCACGCTGATGGACAGCGAGCCCTGGCACCAGCAGATCACCGTCGACGTCTGCCGCGGCTACGGCCATGAGCTGAGCGACGAGGATTGCCGGTCGATGCATGGCGTGGCGTTCCGCGAGATCTACGCCGCGCTGCACGCCCGCCGTCCCTTCCCCATCGACCTGCACGCCTGGGCCGACGAGATCAACGCCCAGTATGTCGCCCGCGTCGATCAGGTGCGTCCGCGCGACGGCGCCTTCGCCCTGGTGGAGGCCTTCGCCGCCCGCGGGCTGGCGCAGGCCTGCGTGTCGAACGGCGGGCGCATGATCGTCGACGCCAACATGCGCGCGATGTCGATCCCGCATTTCCGCTTCAGCATCGCCCGCGAGGACGTCGCCAACGGCAAGCCCCATCCGGAGCCCTACCTGCTGGCTGCGAAGATGCTGGGGTTGGCACCGGAAGCCTGCGCGGTGATCGAGGACAGCCCAACCGGTGCCCGCAGCGCCAAGGCCGCGGGCATGCTGACCATCGCCTGGCCCCAGCACCCCGCCGTGGTCTTCGACGCCGTCGACCATCTGGTGGAGGATCCCGGGTCGCTGGATTGGGATGCGCTTTGCGGGTGAGGGATTTCCGCCGGTTTCCCTCTCAATCCAACGTCCACTTTGCCATCTGCGGAAACGGCGCCAGCCCGTTGTCGCCCATATAGGCGAACATTCCCGCATAGCCGGTGAAGCCGGCCTGCGCCAGATTGATCAGGCCGAAATGGGTCCCCTGCTCGATCCAAGCCTGCATCGGGTGGGTGCCCTGATAGTCGTGGTATTGGTAGGATCCGGGGAAGAACAGGCATTCCTGCGGCAGGCCCAGATACTGGACCACGGCATAGGACCAGGCCTGCGACATGAACTCGCCCTGGCGGGCGGCACGGGTCAGGATGGGATCGGGGGTGCCGTCGCGCGCGGTCTGGTCGGCGAGGATGGCGTCGATGTCCGTCTGCACGTCGCGGTTCAGCAACGGCCAATACCGGCGCGGCATGACCATGATGTGGCCGGCCTCGTGCAGCAGGTCGCCCGGTCCCTTCAGGGTCTCCGGATCGACATGGAGCGCGCCGGCTTGGATGATCACGCCGGGCAGGAAGCCGTCGCGCCCGCCCTCGCCATATTCCACCTGCATGCCGATCCCGCGCAGGAAGGCGACGATGGGTTCCAGCGCTTCGGGGTGATACATCCGCCCTCTCCACCAATTCGAAATTCGGTCGAGATATTCGCGCAACGGACGTAATCAGGCAAGCCGCACACGGAAAGTCGCCCGATGCGCGTTGTCGCATCGGGCGGTTCCGTCGCAACCTCTATTTCTGGGGCCGCTATTTCTGGATGTTGACCACCGCCGACGCCGGGGCCAGCGCGATGCCGCGGTCGGCCAGCGAGGTCAGCCACAGATTGAGGCGCTCGATCGTCGTCGGATAGGGAGAGGCGAAACCGACGGCGGCGCCGTTGGTCTTGGCCAGCTCCTCCAGTTCGCGCAGCTGGTCGTCGATGGCGCCGCGCGACAGGTCGCGGTCGATGACGCGGTCGCCCAACGCCCGCGGCACGCCGGCCAGATTGGCGAGCGGCCCGGCCACGCTCTTCGGATTGACCCGCGAATCGACCAGCAGCAGGCCACGCGCCTTCAGCACGTCGATCACCGGCTGCATCGCCGCCGGGTTGGCGGTGAATTTGCTGCCGGTGGTGCTGGTGATCCCGACATAGCCGACCGCCTTGCCCAGCGACCATTCCAGCCGTTCGATATTGCGGTCGGGTCCGAGCATGGTCAGCAGCGCGTTCGGACCGGGATCGTCGCGCGGGTAGTTCAGCGGCTCCATCGGCACCGACAGCATCACCTCGTGCCCCTTGGTGCGCGCCCGCTCGACCCAATCGTCCAGCCGCTCGGCATAGGGCAGGAAGGCCAGCGTGATGCCGGGCGGCAGCTTCGCCAGCGCATTGCCGGTGGTGACGCCGCTGAGCCCAAGATCGGACATGACGATGGCGATGCGAGGCCGCTTGTCGGTCGCCGGGAAGGGCCGGGCATAGACCTGCCAGGGCTTGCGCCCATCCTGGGCGATGCGCGGCAGCGGACCGTTGCGGCTGTCCTCCACCAGACCCGGCACCGGCGCCGGGACCAGCGTCACCGCCGCCGCCGGAACGCCCGGCAGGGGCAGCGGGGCGGCGTCGGTGGGCAAAGGCGCCGCCGGCGCGGCGGCCTTGGGTTCCGGCACCGGTGGCGGCGGCAGCGGAGCGACCGCCACCGTCGCTGCCGGAATCGATGCCTGCCAGGCCTCCCGCGTCGCCTCGCCGTTCAAGGCCAGCCAGCCGGCCAGCCCGCTACCGGCGACCGCCACCAGTGCGACGGCAGCCAGCAACGGCTTGGACAGCGGTTTGCGCGGCCGTCCCGCCGAATCGCCTCCATTGCGGCGGAAACGGCGCAGCCAGCCGAGTCCGGGGCGCAGACCCCGGACATCGAACCGCAAACGACCCAGCAGGGCGGGAGCCTTCACCGTCGATTGCTCCGGTCAGCGCGCCGCGGCGCGCTGCTGGAACAGGGCGACGCCACGCAGCAGATCCAGCGCGCGGGCGAGCTGGAAGTCGAAGGGCGGCTCCGCCCCCTCCGCCGCCGCACCCTCTGCCGGAGCAGGCGCGGCACCCGGAGCGGCACCCGGTGCAGCCGGAGCAGCACCGGCGCCCGGCCCCGGAGCGGGCGCTGCCGGGTTCGGGGCCGCCGGCGTGCCGGGAGCGGCCGGGTTGGTGGTGGCCGGACGCGGCGCCTTGCTGGCGTCGGGGTTGACCAGCGCACCCTTCAGGTCGGCTTCGCGGCGGCGGACGACGTTCTTGTCCAGGTCCTCCACCTTGGCGACATGCACCTCGATGTCCGGGGTGATGCCCAGCTGCTGGATCGAGCGGCCCGACGGCGTGTAGTAGCGCGCGGTGGTCAGGCGCATGGCGCCATGGCCGGGCAGCGGGATGATGGTCTGCACCGATCCCTTGCCGAAGCTCTGGGTGCCCATGATGATCGCGCGCTTGTGGTCCTGCAGGGCGCCGGCGACGATTTCGGAAGCCGAAGCCGACCCGCCGTTGACCAGCACCACCATCGGCAGGCCCTTGATCAGGTCACCCGGCTTGGCGTTGAAACGGGTGCCCTCCTCCGCCCGCCGGCCGCGGGTCGACACGATCTCGCCCTTCTCCAGGAAGGTATCGGACACCGACACCGCCTGATCGAGCAGGCCGCCCGGATTGTTGCGCAGGTCGAGCACGAAGCCCTTCAGCTTGTCGCCCAACTGCTGCTGGATGGAGGAGATCGCCTTCTCCAGCCCGCTCTGCGTCTGCTCGTTGAAGCTGGTGATGCGGATGTAGCCGATGTCGCCTTCGGTGCGGTAGCGGACCGACTGCACCTTGATGACGGCGCGCGTCAGCGACACGGTGAAGGGCTCGCCCGCCTCGCCGCGGCGGACGGTGACCTTCAGCTCGCTGCCCACGGGGCCGCGCATCTTCTCCACCGCCTCGTTCAGGCTGAGGCCCATCACCGCCTCGCCGTTCAACTGGACGATCAGGTCGCCCGGCTGCAGGCCGGCGCGGAAGGCCGGGGTGTCGTCGATCGGGGACACGACCTTCACCAGGCCGTTCTCCATCGTCACCTCGATGCCCAGCCCGCCGAACTCGCCACGGGTCTGGACCTGCATGTCCTGGAAGCTTTTCTTGTTCAGATAGCTGGAATGCGGGTCGAGCGAGGTCAGCATCCCGTTGATCGCCGATTCGATCAGCTGTTCGTCGGTGACCGGCTCGACATATTCGGCGCGGACGCGCTCGAAGACGTCGCCGAACAGGTTCAGCTGCCGGTAGGTGTCCGACGAATTGCTGGACTGCGCGGTGACGGTGGCGACGCCGGCGCCCAGAAACACCAGAGCAGCCGCCGTGGCGGCGCGCTTGATCATCCTCATCTACCCTTGTCCTTTCCCCTCCGGGGCGCCGAACCCGCGTTGCGGGTTGATCGGCTGGCCGTTTCGTCGCAGCTCGAAATAGAGATCCGGATTGCCGTCCGGCGGCATGACCGCCAGCGGTTCCCCGCTGGCCACCTTACGCCCGACAGCCGTGTCGATCCGGCCCAAACCCGCAATCAAACTATGATATCCGTTGCCGTGTTCCACGATCAAGATGAGGCCATAGCCCTTGAACGGACCGGCGAACACGATCGTGCCGCCGCGCGGCGCCACCACGGCCGCACCAGGGCGGGTCTGCACCGTCACGCCGCGGCTGGTGGCACCGAAGCGGTCGGCCTCGCCGAAGCGGGTGGTCAGCTTGCCGGCGGCGGGCAGCACCATGCCGGCGACCGCCGGCGGGCCGTCCGGGGACTTCGCGGCCAGTTCGCGCTCGCGCGCCGCTTCCCTGGCGGCTTCGTCCTTCGCCCGCTTTTCCTCGGCGGCCTTCTCTTCCGCGACCTTCTGCTCCGCGGCGCGCAGTTCGGCCAGCTTGCGTTCGGCCGCCTTGCGCTCCGCTTCCTTCTGGGCGGCAAGGCGACGTTCGGCCTCGCGCTTTTCCGCCTCCCTGCGGGCGGCTTCCTTGCGTTCCGCTTCGCGCCGTTCGGCCTCGCGGCGGGCGGCGGCCTCGATGGCGGCGCGGCGTTCGGCCTCGATCCGCTCCATCAACTGGCGCAGGTCGGTGGCCTGACCGGACAGGTCCGCCATGCGCTGGCCGACCTGGACGCGCTCCTCCTCCGTCTGACGCGACAGCTCCTCGCGCCGGGCGATCAGGCGGTTCATCTCGTCCTGCTTTTCCGACAGCGACACCCGCGCCGCCAGCGCCTTCGCCCGCTGGTCCACCAGTTTGCCGCGGGTGTCGGCCAGCGCGGTCAGCGCCTGGGCCAGCGCATCGGCCCGCGCCTTCAGCGCCGGGACCGCATCGCGCAGCAGCAGGGCGGAGCGCAGCGTGTCGACCGGGCTTTCCGGCCGGGCCAGCGCCGCTTCCGGCGGGATGCGCGCCAGCCGCTGCAGGGCGGCCAGCAGGGTGGCGATCTGCTGCCGCTCGGCGTCGAGACCGGCGGAACGTTCCCGCTCCTCCGCCTCCAGCGCGGCCAGCGAGTCTTCCAACTGGTCGAGCGACTGCTCCTGCCCGCGCGCCTGGTCGGCCAGCGCGATGAGCCGGCCGCGCAGGTCGTCGAGTTCGGTCTGAAGCGCCTGCGACTGGCGTTCCAGCTGCTGCTGGCGCTGCTTGCCGGTCTGAAGCTGCTGCTCGACGCGCTTGAGCGTGTCCTTGGGCGCTTCGGATTGAGCATTCGCCGGCTGGGCGAGGATCAGGCCGGCGATGACGACGAAGCCTGCGAGGAAACCCTCTCCCGTCCCGGATACCCTCTCCCCAGCGGATACCCTCTCCCCCCTGGGGAGAGGGCTGGGTGAGGGGGATGCGCTGCGGGATGTAAGTCGAAGCGCAGGAATTCCCGCGACTCCACGCCACGCGCCCCCCTCACCCCGACCCTCTCCCCGGGGGGGAGAGGGGGACTCGAGCGCAAAGGGAACGCCCCGCGCCATCCGTTACTCCGCCGCCGCGCGGGCGGCGGTGCGGACCAGCAGGTTGCGGCCGGTCATCTCGACCGGCTTCGGCAGGCCCAGCAGGTCGAGCAGAGTCGGCGCGATGTCGGCCAGACGGCCGCTCTCGATGCGCGCACCGGCCGGGCCGTTGATCAGGATCAGCGGCACCTTGTCCAGCGTATGGGCGGTGTGCGGGCCGCCGGTCTCCGGATCCTTCATCAGCTCGCAATTGCCGTGATCGGCGGTGACCAGCATGGTGCCGCCGGCGCGGCGCACCGCGGCCTCCACCTGCCCCAGGCTGCCGTCGACCGCCTGCACCGCCTTGATGGCGGCGTCGAGCATGCCGCTGTGGCCGACCATGTCGGGGTTGGCGAAGTTGACGACGATCAGGTCGTACTTGCCCGAATCGATGGCGCCGACCAGCTTGCCGGTCACTTCGGCGGCGGACATCTCCGGTTGCAGGTCATAGGTGGCGACCTTCGGCGACGGCACCAGGATGCGGTCCTCGCCCTCATAGACCCGCTCCTCGCCGCCGTTGAAGAAGAAGGTGACGTGCGGATACTTCTCCGTCTCGGCGATGCGCAGCTGCTTCATTCCGGCCTCGGAAACCACCTCGCCCAGCACCTTGGTGAGAGATTTCGGCGGAAAGATGGTGGTCATCAGCTTCGCCAGCGCCGACGAATATTCGACCATGCCGACGGCGGCGGCCAGCTTCGGCGCACCATCCACCGGGAAGCCGTCGAAAGCCGGATCGACATAGGCGGCCAGGATCTCGCGGGCGCGGTCGGCGCGGAAATTCGCCATCAGGATGGCGTCGCCGTCCTTCATGCCGGCATAGTCGCCGATCACCATCGGCAGGATGAACTCGTCATGCTTGTCGGCAGCGTAGCTCTGCTCGATCGCCTGGATCGGATCGGCGGCGCGCTCGCCCTCCGCCTTGGTCATCGCGGCATAGGCCTTGGCGACACGGTCCCAGCGCTTGTCGCGGTCCATGGCGTAATAGCGGCCGATGACGGTCGCGACCTCGACGCCCGGCAGCTCGAAGACGTCGGCCATGAACTCGGCGACCTGATCCTTGGCGCTCTGCGGCGGCACGTCGCGGCCGTCGGTGAAGGCATGGACCGCCACCGGCACGCCCTCGCGCGACAGCACGCCGGCCAGCGCCGCGATGTGGTCCTGGTGCGAGTGGACGCCGCCCGGCGACAGCAGACCCATCAGATGGACGCGCCCGCCGGTCTTGTGCATCGCCTTGACCAGATCGTTCAGCGCGGCGTTGCGCTCAAGCTCGCCCTCGACGATGGCGTGGTCGATCATCACGAGGTCCTGCATGACGACCCGGCCGGCGCCGAGATTCATGTGACCGACCTCGGAGTTGCCCATCTGACCCTTGGGCAGGCCGACCTCCTCCTCGCTGGCGTCGAGGAAGGCCGTCGGCTCGGCCGACCACAGGCGGTCCCAGTTCGGGGTGTCGCCCAGCGCAATCGCGTTGTCGGACCGCTCCTCGCGATAGCCCCAGCCGTCCAGGATGCAGAGGACGACGGGGCGGGGTCGGGTGGTCTCGGTCATCGCGCTTACCTTTCTCGAAAGGTTGTGGTCTCGGAGTTTTGTGTTTTTCGGCTCCGGCGCTTTTCCGCGCGCCGGATGCGACGCAGGGAATCAGGATCTGTGATAGGGGTGACCGGCAAGAATTTGTTGGGCGCGATAGAGTTGCTCCGCAAGCATGCCGCGCACCAGCATGTGGGGCCAGGTCATCGGCCCGAAGGCGAGCAGGAAGTCGGCCCGCGCGCGCACCGCGTCGCCATGGCCGTCGGCACCGCCGATCAGGAAGGCGAGATCGCCGGCGCCGCGGTCGCGCCAGTCGCCGATCTTGGCGGCGAAGGCTTCGCTGGGCAGCGCCTTGCCGCGTTCATCCAGCGCCACGACTATGGCCCCAGCCGGCACGGCGGCGAGCAGCAGCTCCGCCTCCTGCCGTTTCAATTCGTCGGAGGAGAGGCGTTTTTTCACCTCGACCTCCTTCAGGGTAAAGGGCCACCCGAGCCGTCCGACATACTCGTCGAACAGGTCGCGGGTCGGTCCGCCCCGCGACCGCCCGACGGCGGCGAGCCACAGACGCATGATGCGGCCCTCCGCCCTCGTTTCGCTCTCGTTTCCGCCCTTGGCCCGTCAGGCGCTCAGCCGCGCCGTGCCCGACGGCGTCGGCAGCTCCAGACCCCACATCTTCTCGATGTTGTAGAAGGTCCGGACTTCCGGCTTGAACAGGTGGACGATCACGTCGCCGGCATCGACCAGGACCCAGTCGCACTGGGCCATGCCTTCCATCTCGACGCCGCGGACGCCGGCCTGCTTCAGCTTTTCGGCCAGCTTCATCGCCATGGCGGCGATGTGCCGCGTGTTGCGGCCCGACGCCACGATCATGTAATCGGCGAAGGTGGTTTTCCCGGCGAGATCGATGACGGTGACGTCATCCGCCTGATCGGCGTCGAGCGACGCCTGAATGAGCGCCTTCAGGTCCTGCGGTTCCAGGATCTGGGGAACGGCGGCTGGCCGCGGAGCGGTCGCGGCCGTTTCGGTGTGCGTGGTGATGGCTCCAACCTCTTGCAACGGTTTCACGACCCGGCGGCCCGTGCCTGCCGGATCGCCGTCGCCGAGGCCGGGTGCAAGGGGTTGCGTAAGAACGCCCAGGCCGGCCGCCTGCGGCGCGCCAGCCCTTTGACCCCCGACACCGACACCCGTCGACGGGTGTAGCGTTGGGCGGCCTTGCCGCTCAACGCACTAAGAGAATAGGTGGGGCGGGCGAAAACCGCAACGGCCACCGAGTCGAAGATTCGATTCCAATGCTTCCAGCGCGGAATTTGTCGCAAATTGTCCGCCCCCATCAACCAAACGAAGCGGGTTTTCGGGAAGCGGCGCTGAAGCTTGGCCAACGTATCGGCGGTGAAGCGGGTGCCGAGCGCGGTCTCGATCGCCGTCACCTCGATCCGCGGATGGGCGGCGACCGCCCGCGCCTCCGCCATCCGGTCGGACAGCGAAGCCATGCCGGACGCCGACTTCAGCGGGTTCTGCGGGCTGACCATCCACCAGACACGGTCGAGCCCGAGCGCCTTCAACGCGAACAGGCTGATGTGCCGGTGCCCGGCATGGGCCGGGTTGAACGACCCGCCGAGGATGCCGACGGTGAGGCCGGCATAGAGCGGGCCAGAATAGAGGTGGGGGGCTTTTTCAACCCCGCGCTCCCACCCGGAGCGTTTCCCCTCTCCCCCCCGGGGAGAGGGTTGGGTGAGGGGGACACGTTTCGTGGATCGTCCGGCAGACGGAACCCCCTCACCCTGCCCTCTCCCCGGGGGGGAGAGGGTTCCACGGGAGGGAGGGGTGTCGGTCTTAAGGCCGCGTCTGGCCATCGCCGCGCACGACATACTTGTAGCTGGTCAACTGCTCGGCACCCACCGGGCCGCGGGCGTGGAACTTGTCGGTGGAGATGCCGATCTCGGCCCCCATGCCGAACTCGCCGCCGTCGGCGAACTGGGTCGAGGCATTCCACAGCACGATGCCGCTGTCGACGCGGGACAGGAACCGCTCCGCCGCCGCCGGATCCTCGGTCAGGATCGATTCGGTGTGGTGGGAGCTGTGGGCGTTGATGTGGTCGATCGCCGCATCCACCCCGTCCACCACACCGCAGGCGATGATGGCGTCGAGATACTCGGTGTCCCAATCCTCCGGCGTCACCGCCGTCACCCGCGGATCGACCGCCTGGGCCGCCGCGTCGCCGCGCACGGCGCAGCCGGCATCCAGCAGGTCCTTCACCAGCACCGGCAGCGCCTTGTCGGCGACGGCGCGGTCGACCAGCAGGGTCTCGGCGGCGCCGCAGATGGAGGTGCGGCGCATCTTGGCGTTCAGCACCACCTTGCGCGCCTTCTCCAGGTCGGCACCGGCATCGACATAGACGTGGCAGTTGCCGTCCAGATGCTTGATGACCGGCACCCGGCTCTCGTCGGCGATGCGCTGGATCAGCGACTTGCCGCCGCGCGGGATGATGACGTCGATGTGGTCGCGCATCGTCAGCATGTGGCCGACGGCGGCGCGATCGGTGGTCGGCACCAGCTGGATCGCCGCTTCCGGCAGCCCCGCTTCGCGCAGCCCCTGGACCAGGCAGTCGGCGATGGTGCGGGACGAGCGGATGCTCTCCGATCCGCCGCGCAGGATGGCGGCGTTGCCCGACTTCAGGCAGATGCCGCCGGCATCCGCCGTCACGTTCGGCCGGCTTTCATAGATGATGCCGACGACGCCCAACGGCACGCGGACGCGCTGGATGCGCAGCCCGTTGGGCCGCGTCCATTCCGCCAGCACGCCGCCGATGGGATCGGGGAAGTCGGCGATGTCCTCCAGGCCCTTGGCCATTGCCTCGATGCGCTTGTCGTCCAGCATCAGCCGTTCGCGCATGGGGCCGGACAGGTCGCGAGCGCTTGCCATGTCCTCGGCGTTGGCCGCCTTGATCTCGGACGCGCGGGCGCGGATGGCCGCCGCGGCCGCCCTCAGCGCCCGGTCCTTCGACGGTCCTGGCACGGTCGCCAGCGCGGCCGCGGCGGCGCGGGCGGCGCGGCCGAGGGTCAGCATCTGGTCGTGCAGGGCGTCGGTGGTATCGAGCAGGGCGGACATGGAGGTCTCCAGACACTCTATCCGTTGAAGGGACGACGACCTTAACGAATTGTTCGGGGTTGCGAAAGCCGCGCGGTTGTGGGACTTCGGCGTTGCGGTATGGGCGGGCGTGTGCAAAACGCAACGCGGCACCCGCAGTGACGGGGCAAGGTTTTCGGGTAAGGTGACATGCTGACGCTGCTGCTGATCGTCTCCGCTTTCTTCGCCGGCGTGCTGAACGCCGTGGCCGGGGGCGGCAGCTTCCTGACCTTTCCGGCGCTGATCCTCGCCGGGGTTCCGCCGCTGAACGCCAACGCCACCAGCACCGTCGCGGTATCGCCCGGCGCGCTGGCCAGCGCCTTCGGCTATCGGCGGGAGCTGGGCCGCATCCGCGACATCCACCTGCCCTCCTTCCTCGGCATCAGCCTCGTCGGCGGGCTGCTGGGCGCCCTGCTGCTGCTGTGGACGCCGCAGAAGACCTTCGAGATCATCGTCCCGTGGCTCCTGCTGTTCGCCACGCTGCTGTTCGCCATCGGCCCGACCGCGTCGGCCTGGGTGCGGCGCAACGTCACCATCGGCCACGGCACGGTGCTGACCGTGCAGTTCCTGATCGCCGTCTATGGCGGCTATTTCGGCGGCGGCATCGGCATCCTGATCCTGGCGACGCTGGGCGTCTTCGGCCTGACCGACCTGCACGCCATGAACGGGCTGAAGTCGCTGGTCTCCGGCTGCCTGAACGCCGTCGCGGTGGCGGCCTTCGTCGCCGGCGGGGCGGTCTATTGGCCGGAAGCGCTGATCATGCTGGTCGCCGCCATGGCCGGCGGCTATGCCGGCGCGTCGGTCGCCCGCCACATCCCGCCGCCGGTCCTGCGCAAGATGGTGATCCTGGTGGGAGCCGGCATGACCGTCTATTTCTTCATCACCAAGACCTGACCCCAACGGAGCCCCCCGGCATGACCGCCCCCATCGACCGTGACGCGCTGCCCTACCGCCCCTGCGTCGGCATCATGCTGCTGAACGACCGCGGCGAGGTGTTCGTCGCCAGGCGCTCCGGGTCGGAGGCCGACTGGCAGATGCCGCAGGGCGGTGTCGACGATGGCGAGGACGCCCGCAGCGCCGCCTTCCGCGAGTTGGAGGAGGAGATCGGCACCGCGAAGGCGGAGTTCATCGCCATGACCGCATCCCCCCACCGTTACGACCTGCCCGACGACCTGCTGGGGAAGGTGTGGAAGGGCCGCTGGCGCGGGCAGGAGCAGATGTGGATGCTGGCCCGTTTCACGGGAACCGAGGCCGACATCCGGCTCGACACCGATCACCCGGAATTCGACGCCTGGAAATGGATCGACGCGGAAGAATTGCCGGGTCTGATCGTCGCCTTCAAACGACCGGTCTACGAATCGGTGCTGGCGGAATTCCGTCCGCTGATCGCACGGGCAAAGGGCTGATCCACATACCTCTGTACTGGCCCCTGCACCGACCCCAGCGGCATGTCCCAATTTTGACTGCGGTTATCCCCAACTTCCCAACGATGCCCGGTCCATCCACCACGTCCGCTTAACGAATCCTTGAGACGCCTTCTGGCAACGTCGCTCCTGCAACCGGAGTGCGCAGGAGCGGGCCGGCATTGGACGGAGGGGTGGCGTGTCGCTGATCAAGTGGACGGAGGAGGATGACGGGCGCATTCGCCTGGGCCTGCCGAGCGACCTCGATTTGCCCATGGCGCAACCTCTGCTCGACAGCCTGCGCGCGGCCTTCAAGGCGTCGGTGGACATCAGCGTCCAGGCGGACGCGGTGGAACGCATCAGCGTCGCCTGCGTCCAGGCGCTGGTCGTCGCCGCCCGCGATGCGGCGGAACAGGGAAATTCCTTCGCCATTCTGCGCCCGTCCGAGGTCCTCGCCGATGCCTGCGAGGATCTGGGGCTGGCCGGCTGGCTGAAGCAGTGGAGGCGTGCGTGAAGAAGAAAGTGATGACGGTGGACGACTCGCGGACCATGCGCGACATGGTGTCCTTCACCCTGCGCGGCGCCGGTTATGAGGTGGTGGAGGCCGCCGACGGCCAGCAGGCGATGAGCGCCATCGCCACCACCAAGGTCGATCTGGTCATCACCGACCTGAACATGCCGGTGATGGATGGGCTGACCCTGATCCGCAAGCTGCGCGCCATCCCGGCCCACCGCACCCTGCCGATCCTGATGCTGACCACCGAAGCGGACGAGAGCAAGAAGGCCGAGGGCCGCGCCGCCGGCGCCACCGGCTGGATCGTGAAGCCCTTCAACCCCGACAAGCTGGTGTCGGTGGTGCAGAAGGTCTGCGGCTGACCGCGAGCCGTCAGCGAAGGAAGGGGTACAGCCGTGGACGATCTCAGCCGCTTCAAGCAGACCTACTTCGACGAAAGCGCCGAATTGCTGGCCGTCGCCGAGGCCGGGCTGCTGCGCCTCGCCCCCGGCGAGGTCGACATGGACGAGGTGAACGCGATCTTCCGCGCCGTCCATTCGATCAAGGGCGGCGGCGGCGCCTTCGGATTCAACGATCTCGTCGCCTTCGCCCATGAATTCGAAACGGTGATGGACGGCGTGCGCAACGCCGAGATCCCCGTCACCACCGAACTGGTCGACACGCTGATCCGCGCCAACGACCTGCTGGCGCGCCTGCTGTCCCATGCCTCCGACGAGACGGAGGCGCCGGCCGGCACCACCGACGACACCGTCGCCGCCCTGCGCCGCTTCCTGGGCAAGGCCGACGCGCCTGCGGAGAAGGCGCCCGCAACGCCGCCACCCGCCACGGTCTATCCCGACGACGAGGATGACGAGGCCGGCATCTTCGGCGACGCCCTGGCCGCCATCCAGGCCGCCCGCGACGATCAGCCGCTCCCCGCCCCCTCCGGCCCGGTCCCGGAGGGCAAGGTCCGCTGGACCATCGTCTTCCGCCCGAAGGCCGAACTGCTGCTGTCGGGCAACGAGCCGACCTACATGCTGCGCGCCCTGCGCCGGCTGGGCGAGGCGGAGGTGGTCTGCCATCTGGACCAGCTGCCGTCTCTGCGCGACCTCGACGCCGAGTTGCTGCACCTGTCCTGGACGGTGACGCTGCTGGCCGACCCGCAGGTCGACCGCGCCCAGATCGACGACGTGTTCGAATTCGTCGCCGACGATTGCGACATCCGCATCAGCGCAGAAGCGCCGCCGCCCGCGATCATCGCGCCGGCGGAACCCGCCCCGGTCCCTCAAGCGGCTCCCGTCCCGGCCGCCGCCAACCTGCCGGAACCGGCCGCCCCCACGGCTCCGCCGACCACCCCGGCCGCCACCACCTCCGGTTCGGCGAAGCCCGGCGACGGCGCCAGGCGCCCCAATGGCGGTGCTGGCGGCACGGGCGGCGGCGACCATACCGGGCCGACCACCCACACCATCCGCGTCGACCTCGACAAGATCGACCGGCTGGTCAACATGGTCGGCGAGATGGTCATCACCCAGGCGATGATCGCGGAGCATCTACGCGACCTGCCGCCGGGCCAGTTCCAGGAGCTGCTGGAAGGGCTGGAAGGCCTCGCCCAGCACACCCGCGAACTGCGCGAAAGCGTGATGTCGATCCGCGCCCAGCCGGTCTCCAGCGTCTTCTCGCGCATGCCGCGGCTGGTGCGCGAATGCGCCGCCATGACCGGCAAGGAGGTGATGCTGGTCACCTCGGGCGAGACGACGGAGGTCGACAAGACGGTGGTGGAGAACCTCGTCGATCCGCTGACCCACATGATCCGCAACTCCATCGACCATGGGCTGGAAGGCCCGGAGGAGCGGGAGCGCGTCGGCAAGCCGCGCGCCGGCACCGTGCATCTGTCGGCCGCCCACCGGTCCGGCCGCATCGTGATCGAGGTGACCGACGACGGCCGCGGCATCAACCGCGCCAAGGTGCTGTCCAAGGCCATCGAGAAGGGGCTGGTCCAGCCCGGAGCCAGCCTGTCCGACGAGGAGATCGACCACCTGATCTTCCTGCCCGGCTTCTCCACCGCCGACCAGGTGTCCAACCTGTCGGGCCGCGGCGTCGGCATGGACGTGGTGCGGCGGAACATCTCCAGCCTGGGCGGGCGCATCGGCGTCTATTCGACGCCGGGCGAGGGCTCGCGCTTCGTCCTGTCGCTGCCGCTGACGCTGGCGGTGCTGGACGGCATGGTGATCTCGGTGGGGGAGGAGCGCTTCGTCCTGCCGCTGACCAACATCGTGGAAAGCCTGCGGCCGAAGCCTGCCGACCTGCATGGGCTGGTCAACAAATGCGACGTCATGATGGCGCGCGGCGAATATGTCCGGCTGGTCCACCTGCACCGGCTGTTCGGCATCCCCAAGGCCATCGACGACGCCACCAAGGGGCTGGTCGTTCTGGTGGAGACGGAGGACGGCTCCCGCCTCGGCCTGGTGGTGGACGAGGTGCTGGGCCAGCAGCAGGTCGTCATCAAGAGCCTGGAAGCCAACTTCCGCCGGCTGGACGGCGTCGCCGCCGCGACCATCCTGGGCGACGGCCGGGTCGCCCTGATCCTGGACGTGGCGGGCCTGCGCGAAATGAGCCGCCACGGCACCGGCGGAGAGGCCGCCGGCATGGCGGGCGGCACCTCGAACCAGTCCAATCCCCCGTCCCTGCCCGCCCCGGCGGACAGGTCCGATCCGCGTCAACGCCAAACGGTTTGAGGCCCAGCGATGAGCAGTTCCACCGCAATCGCCCCCGTCAGCTCCCGCACCGATCTCCAGTCCGCCGGCGCCGCGAACGGGATCGAGGAGCAATACGTCACCTTCACGGTCGGCAGCGAGGAATATGGCGTCAACATCCTGGCCGTGCGTGAAATCCGCGGCTGGACACCGGAAAGCCGCCTGCCGAACCTGCCCGACTATGTCCGCGGCGTCATCAACCTGCGCGGCATCATCATCCCCATCTTCGACCTGCGCGCCCGCTTCGGCGGCGGCCTGACCCAGGTGACGAAGCGCCATGTCGTGGTGGTGATGCAGGTGGGCGAGCGCACGCGCGGCATCCTGGTCGATGCGATTTCCGACATCCTGGCCATCGGGCATGACGCGATCAAGCCGCCGCCCGACGTCGACAGCGGGCTGGTCGACGCCGAGTATCTCAGCGGCCTCTACACCGCCGAGAACCGCATGGTGACCCTGCTGAACGTGGGCAAGCTGTTCGCGGGTGAGCATGTCGATCAGGACGCCATCCCCCGCGCCGCGCTGGAACCGACCTGACCGCAGCAGGCTGCAGAGCCCCCGGTAGGCAAGCCGCAACGAGAAGCAATAAAAAGAGGGAACGTCACCGATGGCCACCGACGGTACGATCGCCGAAGCCGGCACCTTCCTCAGCAACATGCGCATCGCCAAGCGGCTGTGGCTGGCCTTCGGCCTGCTGCTGGCGCTGATCGCCGCCCAGTCCGGCACCGGCATCTACGGGCTGGACGGGCTGAACCGCCGCGTCGACGGGGTCATCGCGTCGGGCGATGTGGCCGTGTTCGCCAAGGATCTGGAAAGCCGTCTGGCCGCCGAACGGCTGCAGACCCGCGAATACATCAACATCGGCTCGACCGAGGCGCTGGACCGGCTGCGCGTCCTGCGCGGCGAGTTCGATCAGGCGATGGCGGCCCGGCAGGCGAAGTTGAAGGCCTCGGCCCAGGCCGCCGCCTTCGCCGAATTGAGCAGCCTGCACACCGGCTACCATCAGCGGTTCGAGGCGGTGCGCGCCGTGCGCGAACGGGCCGACCGCCTGCTGCACGAGCGCATGGACCCGCTGGGCGCCCAGGTGACCAAGCGGCTGGAGGACATGGTGTCCGCCTCCGAGACGTCGGGCGACAAGGACTTCGCCTTCGGCGCGCAGGAGGTGGAGAACCGTTGGCTGATGACCCGCTTCCAGGCCAACCGCGCCATCGGCCTGCGTGACGCCGCCGCGGCGGCGCAGGTCGAGGCGGTGGGCAAGGCGATGAGCGGAAGCATCGCCCGGCTGTCGTCGGTGGTCCGCAGCAATGGCGACCTGCTGGCGGCCCTGCGCGAGATCGACGCCCGCGCCGCCGATTACCGTGCCGCCTTCCGCGACGCGATGGCCGCCAACGACGAGGCGAAGCGGCTGACCGACGACCTCGCCGCCGCCGCCACCGCGATCAACCGCGCCATCGACGGCATCGTCGCCTCCATCGCCGCCAGCGCCAAGGTGACGGAGGCCGAGGCCGAGACCGAGGCCACCTTCACCATCCGCCTGACGCTGGGTCTTGGCCTGCTGTCGCTGGTGATCGGCATCGTCGCCGCCAACCGCATCGCCGCCTCGATCATCGGGCCGGTCACCGGCATCCGCCGGGTGATGGCTGACCTGACCGAAGGCAAGCTGTCGGTCAGCGTCCCCCACACCGGCCAGCAGGACGAGCTGGGCGACATGGCCCGCGCCGTCGCCGCCTTCAAGGACGAGGCGGTGGAGGCCCTGCGCTCCCGCATCGCGCTGGAACGGGTATCGGCCAACATCATGATGGCGGACGTCGACGGCCGCATCCTCTATGCCAACGATTCGATCATGGCCATGTTCCGCCATGCCGAGGCGGACCTGCGCGTGTCCCTGCCCGGCTTCGACGCCAACACGCTGGTCGGCCGCAACTTCGACGCCTTCCACCGCGACCCCGGCCACCAGCGCCGCCTGCTCTCCGACCTGACCCAGACCCACCGCGGCTTGGCCAAGACCGGCGGCCGCACCTTCCAGGTCATCGCCAACCCGGTGGTCAGCCGCCAGGGCGAGAGGCTGGGCACCGTCATCGAATGGCGCGACCTGACCGAGGAACTGGCGATCGAGGCGGAGATCAGCGCGATGGTGGAGAATGCCGTGCGCGGCGACTTCACCCACCGCATCGAACTGGACGGCAAGACCGGCTTCTTCCGGCTGGTCAGCGAGGGCATCAACCGGCTGTCGGAGAACGTCGCCGCCGTCACCGAGGAACTTGCCTCGGTGCTGGAGGCGCTGTCGCAGGGCGACCTGACCCGCCGCATCGACAAGCAGTATGAAGGCGTGTTCCAGCGGCTGAAGGACGATTTCAACGGCACGGTTTCCCATCTGTCGGAGATCGTCCAGCGCATCGATCAGGCCGCCGGCTCCATCGCCATCGCCAGCCGCGAGGTGGCGGAAGGCAGCATGGACCTGTCGGAACGGACCGAGCAGCAGGCCTCCTCGCTGGAGGAGACCGCGGCCAGCATGGAACAGCTCGCCGCCACCGTGCGCTCCAACGCCGACAATGCCCAGCAGGTCAACGGCTATGCCACCGAGGCGCGCGGCGCGGCCTCGCGCGGCGGCGAGGTGGCGACCAGCGCGGTGGAGGCGATGCGGCGGATCGAGCAGTCGTCGCAGAAGATCTCCGACATCATCGGGGTGATCGACGAGATCGCCTTCCAGACCAACCTGCTGGCCTTGAACGCGGCGGTGGAGGCGGCGCGGGCCGGCGACGCCGGGCGCGGCTTCGCCGTGGTGGCGCAGGAGGTGCGGCAGCTCGCCCAGCGCTCCGCCC
>NZ_LGQU01000211.1:0-1638 GCF_003115935.1 Azospirillum sp. TSH20 | reverse complement strand
AGCGGACCTACGGTCCGCCTGCCGCGTCAGCACAAAGCATAGCTTTGTGCGAGAGCTGGGCGGGGGAGGGACTGCCGCCGCTCTCCCGCATAAGCACTTACTCCCTCGCCCGCCCAGCGGGGGAGGGCTGGGGTGGGGGCAATCGTCAGCCGACCCGCCCAACAAGGAGACCCCACATGACCATCACCGGCGAGATGCTGATCGGCGCCAGCGCCCACCGCGGCAGCCAGGGCGAGTTCCGCGCCGTCGACCCCGCCACCGGCGAGGCGCTGGAGCCCGTCTTCGGCGGCGGCAGCGCTGCGGACGTCGACCGTGCCTGCGCCCTGGCCTGGGCCGCCTTCGACGGCTTCCGCGAAACCGGCCTGGAGCAGCGCGCGACCTTCCTGGAGGCCGTCGCCCAGAACATCCTCGACATCGGCGACGACCTCATCACCCGCGCCATGGCCGAATCCGGCCTGCCGCGCGCCCGGCTGGAGGGCGAACGCGGCCGCACCGTCGGCCAGCTCCGCCTGTTCGCCCAGGTGGTGCGCGAAGGCAGCTGGATCGAGGCGCGCATCGACCCGGCCCTGCCGGCACGCACGCCGCTGCCCCGATCCGACATCCGCCAGCGCCACATCCCGCTGGGGCCGGTCGCGGTGTTCGGCGCGTCGAACTTCCCGCTCGCCTTCTCGGTGGCCGGCGGTGACACCGCGTCCGCCTTCGCCGCCGGCTGTCCGGTGGTGGTGAAGGGCCATGGCGCCCATCCCGGCACCTCCGAACTGGTCGGCCGCGCCATCCAGGCGGCGGTCGCCTCCTGCGGCTTGCCCGAAGGCGTCTTCTCGCTTCTGTTCGGCACCGGCAACGAGATCGGCACGGCGCTGGTCGCCGATCCGCGCATCAAGGCGGTGGGCTTCACCGGCTCGCGCCGCGGCGGGCTGGCGCTGATGGAGGTGGCGGCCCGGCGGCCGGAACCGATCCCGGTCTATGCCGAGATGAGCAGCATCAACCCGGTCTTCCTGATGCCGGCGGCGCTGGCCTCCCGCGCCGACGCGCTGGGCAAGGCGTTCGTCGCCTCGCTGACCATGGGCGCCGGGCAGTTCTGCACCAACCCCGGCATCCTGCTGGGCGTCAATGGGTCGGATCTCGACCGCTTCGTCGATGCTGCGGTTGCGGCTCTCGGCGGCAGCGCGGCCTCGACCATGCTGACGCCGGGCATCCACGCCGCCTATGACGCCGGTGTCGCCAAGCTGGCCGGCATCGGCGAGGTGACGGCTCTGGCGCGCGGTCTGGCCTGCAGCGGGCCGAACCAGGCGCAGGCGGCCTTCTTCAGCACGACGGCGGACGCCTTCCTGGCCGACACCGAGTTGCAGGAGGAGGTCTTCGGTGCCGCCTCGCTGCTGATCCGCTGTAAGGACGTGGCGGCGATGAAAGCGGTGGCGGAAAAGCTGGAAGGTCAGCTGACGGCGACGCTGCAGATGGATGCGGAGGATAAGGGCGCGGTGGCGGGTCTGATCCCGACGCTGGAGCGCAAGGCCGGCCGGATCCTGGCGAACGGCTGGCCGACGGGGGTTGAGGTCTGCCACGCGATGGTGCATGGCGGCCCGTTCCCGGCGACCTCGGACCCGCGCAGCACCTCGGTCGGCACGCTGGCGATCCGCC
>NZ_LGQU01000204.1:0-1670 GCF_003115935.1 Azospirillum sp. TSH20 | reverse complement strand
GCCGAACCGTACGGCAGTGTGGATCACGGGAACGATGCTGGGGCCGGGCTAGTCGCCAAGCAAAGAAAGCCTTCAGTTCGGTCCGAAAGGGTTCGGGAACGATGGTGAAATCATAACCAATTCCACGCAGAAAAACGTCGGATGAGATTTGATCTGCGCTCGGCCGGATGAAAATCCCCTCTGCCCCTGAGGCGCTTCTACTATAAAGGTGTGATGTCTCGTCGATGCCATAAACCTCTTTTAGTGTCTGGAACCCCCAGCGATCCCGGTCGAGGAGAGTAGGGGAGATGGAAGCGATCACAGCCCGCAAACCGCCGAGGTAGGCGTCGGCCGGCGGATTAACGTGAACTGCGGTCAGAGCCATTTGACTGCTCCTTCGGTCAGCGCTCGGCGCCGAAGGGGATCCAGCTTGTCTGCCAACTCCTCATGGCTGCGCAGGTAAAGCTTGCGATACTCGGCGTTGAACAGGTGCTTGTAGATGTCGTTCGTCGTTTGCGGACTGGCGTGCCCGAGGCGATCGGCGACGTCGAGCAGGCTGTACCCCTGGGCGATGGCTTCGCTGGCATGTGAATGCCGGAACATGTGCCAAGTGAATGGTACGGCCGATTTGCGGATAAGGCGGTTCTGAATGTCGTAGGCGTTCGCCTCGGTGAGGCCACGGCCGATCCGCCCACCCTGAACGTTGCAGAACACGAAGTCGCTACCCGTCTCGAACGCCGGCAGATACTCGTCGCTGGCCAGGTAATCCTCGTACAGCCGCAGGATGAAGTCGGGTACCGGGATGGGCCGGGACTTGCCATTCTTGACCCGGGCGCCGTTTTCAAGGGTCCGTGGCGTCACCCAGATGACATTTTCGTCGAGCCGGATATCCTCGTGGTGGAGTCCACGCGCCTCTCCGATCCGCATGCCAGTCGTGTAAAGCAGCACCACCAGGAAGGCATCGCGGGCCAGAGCAGCTGCCTCGATAATCCGTAAGACCTGCTCGGGCCGCAGCCGGGCATCAGCCACTCGTTTGGCGGCGGCAGCCTTGACGGTCCGGTCGGCCCGGCGCTCCGACCGGCGTTGCGCCTTGCGGCCGGAAATATGGTCCAGAAATGGCCGGTAGCTGTCCAAGGCATCGTAGGCTCGGTGGCGTTTCACCTCGGCGAAGATCGTCGAACTCTGCCGCTGGTCCAAGAACTGATAGAAGCCCTTGATAGAAAACAGGACTTGGTTGTGCAGACTGGCGGAGCCGGTGCGGTGTTCCCAGTGCAGCGGCACGGTTCCAGCGTGAGCGGTAGCCTGATGGCTATCGTATCGGACCGCTGTCATAAGGAAACGGTCGAACTCCGGAGCTGTCAACTGCGCGAAGCTCTTACCCAAAGCTCCGAGATGGTTTCCCAACTTCACGGCATGATGGACGTAGTGCCGGATGGTGCTGGGCGCGTAGCGGCGCGCCTCCAGGAACAGCACGAAGTCGCGGATCTCCGGAACGGCCGCGCCGTGATCGTCGAAAGCCGTCCAACTGACCAGGCCCGAAGGCATCACGATGCGCTGGAGGTGCATGATGCACCTGACACGTTGTTGACAACCTTATGGTAAGCCTGTCAGCAACGCGGCTCAAACACGCAGAGTGGCTAGGTTCTTGACGTTCCTGACATGAGCAATCCTCCTACAGGTATTTCCATAAT
>NZ_LGQU01000197.1:0-1708 GCF_003115935.1 Azospirillum sp. TSH20 | reverse complement strand
GGCCAAGCTCTTGGCCAAGACCCTGCACAGCCAAGTCCTGTAAACAGGCGTCCCGCGGCACCCCGACCGGTGCGCCCGCGAGGGCGGCGGCGGATCAACTGCCGCCCCTGTGGGCTCCCGCAACTGCAGCGCGACGTCTGATCGGCCTCATCGTTCCGGTTCAACACTGGGGCGGTGCCGGAGGATATGAGACGCTGGTGGGCTCTGACGACCGGTGTGATGCTCATCGCCCTGAACGGCGCAATCGGTGGCCTGCTGCGGGCGGAGCGTGAGGCGGACATTCAGACCGCCATCGATATTGCCCAACCTCGTTACCGCTCAGACTGCCGAACACGTGGACGAAGTGAGGTCACATCCGTCTGGCTGAACACCGCCTGCCTGCCCAATCCTTCATGGGCATTTTTCTACCACGTCTCTGGATGTCAACCTACGGGTCGACGCTCTGCGTGACATGCTGGCCGTCGGATAGCTCGCCGCGTCCGCCCTCCGGCCCCTTCGCGTCGGCGGGTCACGAGTGGCGCGAAGCTTGACGGAACCTAGCGGTCAACAGGAACCAGTGTCAGCCTCGGACTGTGACGCCGTTCCGAGCGTTGGCGATCAAGGAGCCAGACTTTCAGTTGTTCGAGGGGCATCGGCCGGGCGACCAGATAGCCTTGGATCATGTCGCAACCCAGCTTTCTGAGGAAGGTGGCCTGCTCGGCGGTTTCAACGCCTTCCGCAACCACCATCAGCTTCAAGGTGCGCGCCGCTTGGACGATCATCTGGACAATCTCGCCGTCGCGCGAGCCTTCACAGGCCTGCTGCACGAAAGACCGGTCGATCTTCACCGTGTCAATGTCCAGGCGGCGCAGATAAATCAGACTGGAATAGCCGGTGCCGAAATCGTCCAGCGCCACGGCGATGCCCAACGAACGCAGCCGGTTGAGCGTGGCCTGCGCCCGCGCATGGTCGGCGATCACCGCCGTTTCGGTCACCTCGATCTCCAAGCAGCCCGGATCGACGTGGTACTGCCGGACCAGCCGGTCGACGACCGCGGCCAGATCGCCACGGTTCACCTGGGCCGCGGCCACATTGACCGCGATGGTCAGCGGCCCCAGGCTGTCGGCATCCCAGGAAGCGAGGGCGCGGCAGGCCTCCTCGAGCACCCATTTCCCGAGCGGTTCGATGAACCCGGTTTCCTCGGCGAGCGGGATGAAGTCTCCCGGTGGGATCACTCCCTGTTCAGGATGGTTCCAGCGCACCAGGGCCTCGACGCCGCACATTCGCCCGGTGGCAAGCGCAAGCTTCGGCTGGTAGACCAGCGTGAACTCGTTGCGTTCGAGGGCATGGCGCAGAGCGAGTTCCATGTCCAGCCGCCGCTCGACCGCATGGGCCATGTCGGACGTGAACAGCCGCATGATGTTGCGCCCGCCGGCTTTGGCCGCATACATGGCCATGTCCGCGTTCTTGAGCAGGGTGGAGGTGTCGCGCCCGTCTTCGGGAAAGCGGGCGATCCCGATAGAGACACCAGTGGTGAAGGAGCGCCCGTTCAAAGCCAGCGGCGCTCCAATGGCGGTCTTGATTCGCTCCGCCAGTTGTACGGCGTCCGCAACGCTGGAAATGCCGTCTGCGAGGACGACGTGCAGATTCCGACTGAAAGCGGCCACGGTTTCCGACGCCAAAGCGGCCAGTGTTCCGATCGCAAGCCGGCCGGCATTCCGATTTGAAG
>NZ_LGQU01000217.1:0-1794 GCF_003115935.1 Azospirillum sp. TSH20 | reverse complement strand
ACGCCATCACGCTGGGCACGGCGGGCAACACCCTGCTGGTTTCGGGTCTGGAGACCCTGACCGGTGGCGTGGGCACCGACGTCGTCACGCTGGGCACCGTGGGCAACACCCTGGTCGCCAACGCGCTGGAGACCATCACGGGCGGCACGGGTTCCGACCTCGTGTTCCTGGGTTCGGGCGGTTCGACGGTCCTGGTGTCGGGCATCGACATCCTGATCGGCGGCGCCGGCACCGACGTCGTCACGCTGGGCTCGGCCGGCAACACGGTGCTGCTGCGCGGCATCGAGACGCTGACCGGTAACGTCGGCACCGACATCCTGACGCTGGGCGACACGGCCAACACCGCGTTGGTTTCGCTGTTCGAGACGATCATCGGCGGAGCCGCCTCCGATGCCATCACCCTGGGCACGGCTGGCAACACCGTCCTGGTCTCGGCTGTCGAAACGCTGACCGGCAACGTCGGCACCGACGTCGTCACCCTCGGCTCGGCCGGCAACACCCTCGCGGTGACGCTGATCGAGACGCTGAGCGGCGGCACGGGCACCGACACCGTCACCCTGGCCGGCACGGGCGGCAACACCCTGCTGGTCTCGGCTCTCGAGACGATCACCGGCTCCTCGGCCACCGACCTGATCACCATCGGCACGGCCGGCAGCACGCTGCTCGCCAACCTGCTGGAGACGGTCACCGGCGGTTCGGGCACCGACGTGATCTTCCTGGGTTCGGCCGGCACCACCGTCCTGGCCTCGGGCATCGAGATCCTGGTCGGCGGCACGGCTTCCGACGTCGTCACGCTGGGCACTGCGGGCAACACGCTCATCGTCCGTGGGCTGGAGAGCCTGACGGGTGCGGCTGGCACCGATGTCATCACCATCGGCGATACCGGCACCACCATGGTGGTTTCGGCCATCGAGACGTTGGCTGGCGGTACGGGCCTCGACCTGATCACGCTGGGCACGGCGGGCAACACCCTGCTGGTTTCGGGTCTGGAGACCCTGACCGGTGGTGTGGGCACCGACGTGGTCACGCTGGGCACGGTCGGCAACACCCTGGTCGCCAACGCGCTGGAGACCATCACGGGCGGCACGGGTTCCGACCTCGTGTTCCTGGGTTCGGGCGGTTCGACGCTGCTGGCGTCGGCTCTCGAAATCCTGGTCGGCGGCACGGGCATCGATGTCGTCACGCTGGGCACGGCCGGCAACACGGTGCTGCTGCGCGGCATCGAGACGCTGACGGGCTCTGCGGGCACCGACGTCATCACGCTGGGCAACACGGCCAACTCGCTGCTCGTCGGCGGGATTGAGACGCTGGTCGGCGGTTCGGCCTCCGACATCGTCACGTTGGGCACGGCCGGCAACACCCTGCTGGTGAGCGGCATCGAGACGCTGACCGGTGGCGTGGGCACCGACGTGGTGACCATCGGCACGGCCGGCGGCACGCTGCTGGCGGTTGGCATCGAGACGCTGATCGGCGGCACGGGCCTTGAGGTGATCTTCACCAGCACCGCTGGTTCGACCCTCACCGTCTCGGGTGCGGACTATGTGGTCGGCGCTGCCGGCACCGACGTCCTGACCCTGGGCACGGCCGGCAACACCTCCACCATCCGCGGCATCGAGACGCTGATCGGCGGTGCGGGGTCCGACCTGGTGATCCTGGGCGACACCGGCAACACGCTGACCCTGGGTGCGAACCTGGAGATCCTCGTTGGCGGCGCTGCCACCGACGTGGTGACCATCGGCACCTCGGGCACGACCCTGCTGACCCGCGGCCTCGAGACCCTGATCGGCGGCGTCG
>NZ_LGQU01000175.1:0-1832 GCF_003115935.1 Azospirillum sp. TSH20 | reverse complement strand
TCACCATAAAATCTCTCTTCTCTTGTGAGATGAGGGTTTGTGCGGTGTTGGACGCGATCTTTCGGTTGACAGACTGAGAACTCGTGAGACCATGCTGGTTATGCGCGGTTTTATTGTGAGATCAGCATGGCAGGTCGGCAGGCAAAGGTACTCTCCACAGCCCAGATGAAGGCAGTGCTGGCACACCTGTCCACGACTCGAAACCCAGCCCGTGACGCGGCGATGTTCCTGCTGAGCGTGCGGGCTGGATTGAGAGCCAAGGAGATCGCCGAAGCGACCTGGGGGATGGTTACCAACTCAGACGGCCAAGTTGGGGATTTCCTGCACCTGGAAGATCGCGCCGCAAAGATGGGGTCTGGTCGCACCATCCCTCTCAGCAGGGAGTTGCGTGACGCCCTGGTGCAGCTTCATGCCGAACGCCGTCCGCATCCAGATAGGCACATCATCTATTCGGAACGCGGGCATCGGATGTCGGCGGCATCGGTCACCCGTTGGTTCTTCGACCTCTATCACCGGCTTGGGTTCAACGGGTGCTCTAGCCATTCAGGTCGTCGGACCTTCATCACCAACGCTGCGCGCAAGATCACCCTGGTAGGCGGTTCCCTGCGGGATGTCATGGAACTGGCTGGACACCGATCCCTGGTCGTCACAGCCCGCTACATCGAGGGCGATACCGAAGCCAAGCGCAAGGTGGTCAACATCATCTGATGCCAGTGATCATCAGCGTACCGGAAATCACCAGTTCACCACGGTCTCCCATGGCCGTTCCAAACTGTCGTGTAACCAAACGGATCACCGACATGAACCAACTGATCCTGATGACCTTCAGCAGCACCATGGTGCTGCTGGCGGGCTATCGGATGTGCTTCTCGCCCTTCACTTCGTTCAGTGCGGCATCACATCCGTCAGCCCATTCCTAATCACTGAATGAATGATTCAGATTCACATCCTAGATTTCACGTCACTTTCTCTCCCCCTTGGTCCAGCCCCAAAGTCACACGTATGGACGTTTGGTCATTCTGAACCAAGGGGAAGAAGATGACATCCTGAGTTTATGTAGTCACTTGATAAGCCACTTGCCACGTCTATAGTGGCGGCTGGTGGTTGCCCTGTGCCAGCTTAAGCAGCCCTTCTTACTCCCGTTCCACCTGATAGTGAGATTTTGGGATGGTGTGACTGAATGCGCGTATCGCCATGTACGCATTTTCCATTCGCCACGTCTTGCATCTCCGGTGAACGTTAAGGAGTCAACGGTTATGGAATTGATGATTCCAAGCTCACGCACCACGCTATCAAGGGACTGGTGCGTGCGGGTAGATGTCAAACTTGTGAAGACAGAGCTACCCTCATTTCCGATAAGCCTTCTTGTGGAAACTCAAGTTCCACCGAGCGGTTGTTGGATCATCCTACCTACTGTGGGCCGATGATTTCCATCTCGTCGGTTGCCCTAACCTCATGGCCGTTGTCCCGCGAACACCACGACGTGTATCGCTTCCAGCCGTTCGGGGCGGAGGAACCCCTGTACGCTCCTGGGCATTATGAATGAACGCAAGCGTTCTCTAAGATTATTTATACCACGAAGGATTATTGCTTGTCGATATTATTCACTGCGCCGACCCCCCTGATCAACGCCGCCGCACCGCCGACACTCCTGTTCCTGGTGCGGAAGGAACCCAGCACCAGGAACAGCTTGGCCGACGAACGCACCCTGTCAACACGCCGATGCGTCAGCCGTTGTGTTGGCTGGGTGATGGCCTGCCAGTTCGAGCCGACGAGCACTGCATTGGCTGGCAACGCCGAATCCGCCCTTGACGCCTATAGCGGGGGATCAT
>NZ_LGQU01000099.1:0-2016 GCF_003115935.1 Azospirillum sp. TSH20 | reverse complement strand
GACGAGCTGGAAGAACAGGTTGCCGCCGCCGGGGATCACCGGCAGGTAGCCGATCTCGTCAACGATCAGAAGTTGTGGCCGACACAGGAAGCGCAGGCGTTCCCGCAAGGTCCCTTCACGCTCGGCCTTGGCCAGCGAGCTAACGATGTCGGCCAGGGTGGCGAAGTAGACCGAGCGGCCGGCCTTGACGGCCTCCACCCCCAGAGCGAGCGCCAGGTGCGTTTTGCCGCAGCCGGGCTGGCCGAGGAAATGGACCACCTCGTGCCGGTCGACGAAGTCGAGCTGCGCCAAGGTCATGATCCGATCGCGGTCGAGCGAAGGCTGGAAGGAGAAGTCGAAGCCGGTGAGCGTCTTGATGGAGAGAAGCCGGCCCATCTTCAGGGCCGCCTTGATGCGGCGCCCCTCGCGCAATGTCAGTTCCTCACCCAACAGGGCGTCGATGGCCTCCAGGGCGGAAAGTTCGCCGCGCTCCAGCCGGCGCAGGATGTGCTCCAGCGCTTCCAAGGCGCGCGGCATCTTCAGCCCAACCAGATACTGGCGAATGCGGTCGAGGGTGGCGGGGCCCGCTTCTAACGGCGTGGTGCTCATCACGGGCTCCCCGGCTGGTTGGCCAAGTGGCGGCCGATGGTGTCGTAGATGGCCAGCGAGCGTGGCGTGACGGTGCCGCCCTGCAGCGGTGGTGCTGGGGGCGTGGCGACCTCCCTGGGCGTCTGGCTGTTGGGCGGTGGAGGCTGGGTCCGATGTCCGGTGGCAATGCGCCGCTGGCCTCGTCCTTCCAGCGCCGGGTGGGATGCGACGGCTATGCCGTCCTCCAGGATGGTGACGGTGCCGGCGGTGACCTGCACCTCCACCGTCCGCCGGCGGGTGCAATCCGGCACGGAGTAGAGGTTGCCGCCGACCGACACCATGCCGTCTCGGGTGACGCGGCGTTCCAGGGCCAGCACGCTGTTGAAGGGGCCGGCCGGCAGCGGCTTGAGGTGGAGGCGCTCCTCGGCGAAATGCTCGGCGACGATGCGCTGGGTGGTGGCGTGCCGGCGGCGGTTGGCGAGCTGATCCAGCCACTGGGTGAACTGGACGTTCAGATCCTCGAGATTGCGGAAGCTGCGGGCCAGGAAGAAGTCTTCGCGCACGTAGCGGAACGGCCGTTCGACTTTGCCCTTGGTCTTGGCGCGGTACGGCTTGCAGGCCTTCGGCAGGAAACCGTAGTGGCTGGCCAGGGAGAGGAGCTTGGGATTGTAGGCGATGCCTTGGGTCGGCTGATCGGGGTCTTCGATCTCGCCCAGCACGGCGGTTTTCATGCGATCGTAGAGGATCTGGTCCGGCACGCCGCCGAAGCTGTCGAAGGCGGCGATGTGGCAGCGGAGCACGGTTTGCAGGTCCTGGCGGGCGACGAAGCGGGCCCACATCATGCGGCTGTGGCCGAGCACCATGGAAAACAGCCAGACGATCCGTTCCGCCTCGGGCTCGTCGGTGAAGGTCGTCTTGAAGAAGGCGAAGTCGACCTGGGCCTGCTTGCCGGGCGGTGTCTCGAAGCGACGCTCGAAGGACGGTGACGGGGTGGGACGGATGGCGCGAACCACGGCTTTCAGGATGGTATAGCCGCCGGTGTAGCCGCGCTCTTTGAGTTCCCGCAGCAGGCGGCGGGCGCTGAGATCAGGAAAGGCCTGTAGGCGTTCGCGCAGATAGGGCTCGAAAGGTGTGAGCAGCGTCGGCCGAGCTGGCCGAGGCGTGTAGGCCGGCGCCTCCAGTCCGCGGGCGATGTATTTGCGGATGGTCTTGCGATCCAGGCCGGTGCGGCGTGCGATCGCCGACACCGACAGGCCCTCGCGGGCGAGATCGAGAATCATGACGAGTTCCCCAAGTCTGACCACCTGCGCCCTCCCTCCGCCTCGGAGGGTGATCATGGGCGATGAGCGGCCGCAGGGCTCCGGGGCGTACGCCCCGGAGCCCTGCCGTTGCGTTAGCCTGGGGAATTTTCAGCCGCCCTTTCCGGGGAGTATCCAGCCGGCACTGACA
>NZ_LGQU01000203.1:0-2104 GCF_003115935.1 Azospirillum sp. TSH20 | reverse complement strand
AACCGTCCAGGGCGCGCTTGACGCGGACCATGTCCAGCACCGGGATGCCTTCGGTGATGCAGACCACCAGCGGGATCTCGGCGTCGATCGCTTCCAGGATCGCGTCGGCCGCGAAGGGCGGCGGCACGTAGATCACGGAGGCGTTGGCACCGGTCTTCTCCACCGCTTCCGACACGGTGTCGAAGATCGGCAGGTCGAGGTGCTTGGCGCCGCCCTTACCCGGGGTTACGCCGCCGACCATCCTGGTGCCGTAGGCGATGGCCTGTTCGGAGTGGAAGGTGCCCTGGGCTCCGGTGAAGCCCTGGCAGATCACCTTCGTGTTCTTGTCGACGAGAACAGCCATCTCACGCGGCCTCCTTCTTGACGGCGGCGACGATCTTCTTGGCTGCGTCGTCCAGATTGTCGGCGGACAGGATCGGCAGGCCGGAGTCTGCCAGGATCTTCTTGCCCAGCGCCACGTTGGTGCCTTCCAGCCGCACCACCAGCGGGACATGCAGCTTCACGTCGCGGGCCGCGGCGACCACGCCCTCGGCGATCACGTCGCAGCGCATGATGCCGCCGAAGATGTTGACCAGGATGCCCTCGACCGCGCTGTCGGACAGGATCAGCTTGAAGGCCGCGGTGACGCGCTCCTTCGTGGCGCCGCCGCCGACGTCGAGGAAGTTGGCCGGCTCGGCACCATAGAGCTTGATGATGTCCATGGTGGCCATGGCAAGACCGGCGCCGTTGACCATGCAGCCGATGTTGCCGTCGAGCTTGACGTAGTTCAGCTCGTGCTTGGCGGCTTCGATCTCGGCCGGGTCTTCCTCGGCCTCGTCACGCAGCGCGGCGACCTCCTTGTGGCGGAACAGCGCGTTGTCGTCGAAGCTCATCTTGGCGTCGAGTGCCAGGATGTCGCCCGAACCGGTGACGATCAGCGGGTTGATCTCGACGATAGCGCAGTCCAGATCCACGAAGGCCTTGTAGGCGGCCTGGATGAACTTGGCGGCGGCGCCGACCTGCTTGCCTTCCAGGCCGAGCGCGAAGGCGACCTTGCGGGTGTGGTAGCCCTGGATGCCGGTGGCCGGGTCGATGGCGACCTTGACGATCTTCTCCGGCGTGTTGTGAGCGACCTCTTCGATCTCCATGCCGCCTTCGGTCGAGGCGATGATGGTGACGCGGCCGGTGGCGCGGTCGATCAGCAGGCCGAGATACAGCTCGCGCTTGATGTCGGCGCCTTCCTCGACATAGAGGCGCTTGACCTCCTTGCCCGCCGGGCCGGTCTGCTTGGTCACGAGAACGTGGTTCAGCATCTCGGCGGCGTTGGAGGCGACCTCCTCGATCGACTTGACGACGCGGACGCCGCCCTTGCCGGTCGGATTGTCCTGGAACCGGCCGGCACCGCGGCCACCGGCATGGATCTGCGACTTCACCACCCAGACCGGACCGCCCAGCTCGCGGGCGACCGATTCAGCCTCTTCCGGGGTGAAGGCCACGCCACCGCGCGGAACGGCGACGCCATACCCCCGCAGCAGATCCTTGGCCTGATATTCGTGAATGTTCATGGTTTGCGTCTCAACCCTGTCGGGAATGGTCTTTTGGATGCCGCGGGGAGTCGGAAATTTGTCGACTGACAGGCGGCGGATTTTTAAAAGTCCGGGCTTCGGCTCTCAGGCGACCGGGAAGGGGACGGTCGGGGGAGAGGGAGGCGCGGTCGAATATTTGAAGGCACTATTCACGGCGGGGTTAGCCCCCCACCTAACCTCCCCCGCTGGGCGGGGGAGGGACTGCCGCTGAACGTCGACGAAGCTCCTATCCCCCCTCCCCCGCCCAGCGGGGGAGGGTTGGGGTGGGGGCATCGAAGCGTGAACCTACTCCGCCGCCAGCCGCTCCACGGCGCCGATGGCGCCGCTGTCGCGGATTTCGACGATCTCACGCTCGCCGAAACCCAGCACGTCACGCAGGATTTCGTCGGTGTGCTCGCCCAGCAGGGGGGAGCGGGTGACCTCCGTCGGGCTGTCGGACAGCTTGATCGGATTGCCGACCGTCAGGTAGCTGCCGCGGGTCGGATGCTCCACCTCGACCAGCGTGCCGGTCTCGTAGAGCGACTTGTCCTCGGCGATCT
>NZ_LGQU01000198.1:0-2181 GCF_003115935.1 Azospirillum sp. TSH20 | reverse complement strand
TGTGCATCGGCGTGGAACAGTAGGCCAGTTTCGGGGGTGATCGGCGTCCAAAACCCAGCCACCTCCTGATCTGGCAGACTTCCACCCTGGGTTGGACGACAGGGTGGCCAAGCGAGGATGCTGACGGTGGAGACGATAGCGCGGATCCGACGGGAGCACGCGAAGGGGAAGAGTGAGCGGGCGATCGCCCGGTCGCTGAAGGTGTCGCGGGAGACGGTGAGCAAGTACCTGCGCTCGGGGGAGACGGCGCCGCGCTATGAGCGGCAGGTGCAGCCCTATCCGCAGTTGGGGGCCTTCCAGAAGGAGTTGGAGCGGCTGGTCGAGGAGAACGATCGTCAGCCGGCGCGGGACCGGCTCGATTACCTAGGCCTCTTCAAGCGCCTTCAGGCGTTGGGGTTTCCGGGCGGCTATGATGCAGTGCGCCGCTACATCAAGCGTTTCCGGCAGCACCAGCCGGTGGTCACTTCGACGCAGGGCTTTGTTCCGCTGACCTTTGCCCCAGGCGAAGCCTATCAGTTCGACTGGGCCGAGGACTGGGTCATCTTGGACGGCGTCACCACCAAGGTGCAGGTGGCGCACGTCCGGCTGTGCCACAGCCGCATGCCCTTCGTCCGAGTCTACCCGCGCCAGACCCAAGAGATGGTGTTTGATGCCCACGCCGGCGCCGCGGCCTTTTACGGCGGGCTGTGCGAGCGTGGCATCTACGACAACATGAAGACGGCGGTCGAGGCCGTGTTCGTCGGCAAGGACCGCCAGTTCAACCGCCGCTTCGCCCAGATGTGTTCGCATTATCTGGTCGAGCCGGTGGCCTGCACACCGGCGGCGGGCTGGGAAAAGGGACAGGTCGAGAATCAGGTCGGCACCTTGCGGCAGCGCCTGTTCACGCCGCGTCCCCGCGTGAAGACACTGGAGGAACTGAACGACTGGCTGCGTGGTGAGGTGGAGAGCTGGGCGCGGGACACCGCGCATCCAGAATGCCGAAGTCGCAGCGTGTGGGAGATGTTCCAGGCCGAGCGGCCGGCGCTGATCGCGGTGACCGATCCGTTCGACGGCTTCCACGAGACCACCGTCAGCGCCTCGAAGACCTGCCTGATCCGCTTCGAGCGCAACCGCTACAGCGTGGCCGCCATGGCCGCTGGCCGGCCGGTACAGGTGCGCGCCTACGCCGACCGCATCGTTGTGTGGTGGAACGGTCAGGTGGTGGCCGAGCACCGGCGCCGCTTCGACCGCGATGCCACCGTCTACGATCCCTGGCACTACCTGCCCATCCTCACCCGCAAACCGGGGGCGCTGCGCAACGGCGCGCCATTCCGGGACTGGGAGCTGCCGCCGGGGCTGAGCAAGGTGAAGGCCCGGCTGGGACGCTCCAACGAGGCGGACCGGCAGTTCGTGGCGATCCTCGGCGCCATTCTCAGCGACGGGCTCGATGCAGTGGAAGCCGCCTGTCAGACTGCATTGCAGGATGGACCCTGTGGCAGCGACGTGGTGCTGAACATCCTTGCCCGCCGCCATGACATCACGCCATCGGCACCGCTGGCGGTGCCCGCCGCCTTGACGTTGCGGATCGAGCCGGCCGCCGATTGCGCCCGCTACGACCGCCTGCGGACCGCCGGGGAGGCCTGCCATGGAGCGGCATGATGTGATGGCGATGATGGCCGAGCTGAGCTTGGCCGGCATGCGCGCCGCCTACGACGAGGTGATGCGCGATGGGCTGAAGCGGCAGCGCTCGCCCCAGCAGATCCTGGGCGATCTGCTGGCGGCGGAGGTGGCGGAGAAGAAGGCCCGCTCCATCCGCTATCAGCTGGGAGCGGCCAAGCTGCCCTTGGCCAAAACCCTGGCCGAGTTCGACTTCACCGCCAGCCCGGTCAACGAGGCGGTGGTGCGCGATCTGCACGATGGCGGCTTTCTGAAGACGCAGCGCAACGCCGTGTGCGTCGGCGGGACCGGCACCGGCAAGACGCACCTGTGCATTGCCATCACGGCCAACTGCGTGCGCCATGGCGCCCGCGCCCGCTTCTTCAACGTCATCGACCTGGTGAACCGGCTGGAAGCGGAAACCCGGGCCGGACAGGCCGGCCGGCTTGCCGAACAGCTGACCCGCGTCGATCTCGTTGTGCTCGACGAGTTGGGCTACCTGCCGTTTTCCCAGAGCGGAGGGCAGCTGCTGTTCCATCTGATCAG
>NZ_LGQU01000157.1:0-2272 GCF_003115935.1 Azospirillum sp. TSH20 | reverse complement strand
GCACCGCCTCTTCGACGGCGATCTCGTCGAAGGGGTTCATGCTCATCTTCACGTTGGCGGTCTCGACGCCGCTGCCATCCGCCTTGACACGGACCTTCACGTTGTAGTCGACCACCCGCTTCACGGGGACGAGGATCTTCATGGTTTGCATCCTTATGCGGCTCTGATGTCGGCAAGGAAGCGGTTGATCTCCTGATGGAGGTCCCCCGCCTGCCGCGCGAGATCGTTGGAGGCGCTCAGCACGTCCCCCGCCGCGGTCTTGGTGGTGTCGGCCGACCGCGCGACGCTGTCGATGATGGTGGTGACGGATTGGGTGGCCTTGGCGACCTGGGCGGCATTGGTGGCGATCTCGGCGGTCGCCGTTTCCTGCTCCTCCACCGCTTCGGCGACGATGCCGGAGATGCGGCCCATGTCCTGGATCACCACGACGATCTGACCGATGGCGGCGGCGGCACCGTCTGTTACCGATTGCATGGTCGCGATCTGACTGCCGATCTCGTCGGTGGCTCTGGCGGTCTGCGCCGCCAGATGCTTCACCTCGCCGGCGACGACGGCGAAGCCTTTGCCGGCCTCGCCCGCCCGTGCCGCCTCGATGGTGGCGTTCAGCGCCAGCAGGTTCGTCTGGGCCGCGATGTCGTGGATCAACTGGACCACCGCACCGATGCGGCTGGCCGTCTCCACCACCACCCGCATGGTCTCCCCGGCCTCGGTCGTCGCCCCGACGGCAGCCTGGGTGATGCGGCCGGATTCATCGATATAGCGGCTGATATCGGTGATCGAGGCACTCAGTTGGTTGGCCGCCGACGCGCCGGTCGAAATCCGCCGTCATCCTTTCCACTTCCTGCGCCCGCTCGTCGCGCAGGACACGGACACGCTCCTGTTCGGCATGGAGCACGTCGGCACGGATCAGCGCCTCCTTGAAGACCTGCATGGCGCCGGCCATCCGCCCGATCTCGTCGCCCCTTTCGGTGGCGGGGATCTCCAGCCGGCGGTCGCCCTCGGCGAGGCGCTGCATTGCCACGCACATGGCCGTCAACGGCCGGACGATGCCGCGGGCCAGCAGGATTCCGGCGAAGCTGACGACCAGGAGCAGGGCGGCGCCCACCCCGATCATCTGGTTGCGCATGGCGCGGACAGGAGCCAGGATTTCGTCGACCGACGCCTCGGCCAGCACCAGCCAATGCAGTCCGTCATGGCTCACCGGCCGATAGGCGGCGAGCGCCGGAGAGCTGCCGCCGAAGCGGGTGGCCTCCATGACGCCGATATGATCGGGGTCGGCCTTTGCCGCCGCGACGACGGGGCTGTCATAAGGCGCCAATATGCCCTGCCCGCCGGAGAAACGCGGCGTGCTGCGCAGACGACCATCGTCGCCGACCAGGAAGGTGTCTCCGGTTTCTCCCATGCCGTCGCTCGCCAGCATGATGCGGTCGATCCCGTCCGCTTCAATCCTGAAAACCAGCGTCGCCAGATTCTGTTGGCGACCATCCGGGAACCGAAGGGCGACCGGCGCCGCCAGGAAGGCGGAGGCGGCTTTGCCGGCGGCATAGGGCGCGAAGTCGGCGATCATCGCCTCGCCGGCCATAGTGCCCGCCGTGATGCCATCCACGAGACGACGCAGCGGGCCTTCGGCGACCGGCTTGGCGAAATCGTCTTTTTTAGCAGCGCTGTAAAGGACGGTGCCGTCCGGCGCCACCAGCAACACGTCGGCCAGGCCGCGCCGCTGCATCAGATCGCTCATCCAGCCATGCAGGCGCAGATGCGCCGTGTCGTACATGGCGTTGTCGGCCGATTTCTCCAGATTGTAGCGCTCTGGCGCCGGATAGGGATTGTCGTCGACATAGCGTTTGCGCAGCAGGGCGGTGGGATCGCCACGGTCGGCTTCGATCCGCCAACCGTTGACGAGGGCCACCGCCGCATCGCGCATGGACCGGGTGTTGGCGGTCAGCACGACATCGCCTTCCAGCCCTTCGATATAGGACCGCACGCTGGCGGCACGGGCGTCGGCCAATGCCACCAGCTTTTCGCCGGCCGCCGCGCGCAGGCGGCTCGATGCCGCGGAGTAGGCGAAGCCGCCGAGCAGGATCGCCGTGACCACCGCGGCGCCCACCAGCGCGCCGGGAATCCTATGGCGCAGCAGCAGGCGCCTTCCGTCGAGGCGGGACATCAGCGGTTCCCCCTGCCTGGCAGCCGGTGCATCAGTTCGCCGATGATACCGCGGCGGAAGAGCAGGACGCAGACGACGAAGATGCAGCCGATCACCACCGGCACCGGC
>NZ_LGQU01000194.1:0-2316 GCF_003115935.1 Azospirillum sp. TSH20 | reverse complement strand
CCAGACCGGCCAGCGCCACGCCGAAGCCGTAGGTCAGCGACACCATCACCGGCACGTTGATGCCGAAGGCCTGCACCAGCGTCGGGTTTTCCGTCGCCGCGCGCAGATAGGCGCCCAGCTTCGTCCGCTCGATGGCGAACCAGGTGCCGAAGCAGATGACCAGCGAGGCGACGACGACCCAGCCGCGGTAGTTGGGCAGGAACATGAAGCCCAGATTCTGCCCGCCGCGCAGCGCCTCGGGGATCGGGTAGGGCTGGCCGGAGACGCCGTACTGATGGCGGAACGCCCCCTCCAGGATCAGCGCCAGCCCGAAGGTCAGCAGCAGCCCGTAGAGATGGTCCAGCTTGTAGAGCCGCGACAGCATCGTCTTTTCCAGCACGATGCCGAGCAACCCGACAACGACCGGCGCGATCACCAGCGCTCCCCAATAGCCGATCCCGGCATAGGTCAGCAGCAGCCACGCCACGAAGGCGCCGACCATATAGAGCGCGCCATGGGCGAAGTTGATGACATTCAACATGCCAAAGATCACCGCCAGCCCCAGGCTGAGCAGCGCATAGAAGGACCCATTGATCAGGCCGAGCAGAAGCTGCCCGAACAGCACTTGGGGCGGGATTCCCAGCAGGCTGACCATCTCCGCATTTCTCCCGGTTCGTTGGTGTTGGTTGTTGTTCTTCGGATGGGTGGTCGTTGATTGCCCCCACCCCGACCCTCCCCCGCTGGGCGGAGGAGGGGGACAGGACCTTTGTCGGCGTACAGCGGCAGTCCCTCCCCCGCCCAGCGGGGGAGGATAGGTGGGGGGCTAACTCCCCCTCACTTCACCAGCGGACAGCCGCTCTGCTTCGGGTCCATGAAGGCGGTGTCGGCCGGGATGGTCTTGACGATCTTGTAATAGTCCCACGGGCCCTTCGATTCGGCCGGGGTCTTCACCTGGGCCAGATACATGTCGTGGAACATGCGGCCGTTGGCGGCGACCTTGCCCTTCTTGGCGAACATGTCCTCGACCGGCAGTTCGCGCATCTTGGCGGCGACCTTGTCGGCGTCGTCGGTCTTGGCCGCCTCGACCGCCTTCAGGTAATGCTTCACCGCCGAATAGACGCCGGCCTGCACCATGGTCGGCTTCTTGCCGGCCTTGGCCTCGAACTTCTTCGACCATTCGCGGGTCTGGTCGTCCATGTCCCAGTAGAAGCCGGTGGTCAGCATCAGCCCCTGCGCCGACTGCAGGCCCAGCGCATTCACGTCGGTGATGAACATCAGCAGACCGGCGAGGCTCTGACCCGCCTGGGTGATGCCGAATTCCGCCGCCTGCTTGACGGCGTTGACGGTGTCGCCGCCGGCATTGGCCAGCCCGATCACGTCGGCGCCCGACCCCTGCGCCTGCAGCAGGAAGGACGAGAAGTCGGAGGTGCCGAGCGGATGGCGAACCGATCCGACGATGGTGCCGCCCAGCGACTTCACCATCTTGGTGGTCTCCTCCTCCAGCGACTGGCCGAAGGCGTAGTCGGCGGTCACGAAGAACCACTTCTTCTTGCCCTGCTCGTACAGGGCGCGGCCGGTGCCGGCGGCCATGGCGTAATTGTCGTAGGTCCACTGGAAGCCGTAGGGGCTGCACTGCGCGCCGCTCAGCGCGGTGGCGCCGGGACCGGACATCAGGAAGATGCGCTTCTTGTCCTTGGTGATGCCCTGCACCGCCAGAGCGGCGGCGGAGTTCGGCACGTCGGCGATGGCGTCGACGCCGCCGGTGTCCACCCACTCACGCGCCTTCGACGCGGCGATGTCGGCCTTGTTCTGGTGGTCGGCGACGACGATCTCGACCGGGGCGCCGGCGACCTTGTTGCCGAACTCCTCCGCCGCCATCCGGGCGGCGATGGCGGAGCCCTCGCCGGCGAGATCGGCGTAGATGCCGGAACGGTCGTTCAGCACGCCGATGCGGATGACGTTGTCCGACACCTGCGCCGAGGCCGGAATCGCGGTCCCGGCGAGCGTCAGCAGGGCGGTGCCGGCGAGAAGAAGCGTACGCATCAGAAGGTCTCTCCCTCTTGGTTTTATTGTCGGCCGGTTCCCATTGCGGGTCCCTGTGGCCGTGTCCGGAGCAGGTATTCGGGCAAGATCCGGCGGTTCGCCGCCCCGGCCCGGAATTGCGGGCCGAGGCGGCGTTCGTGCCGGCGATGTCAGATGTCTGGACCGCCTACACGCCGAGATAGGTGTGCAGCTTGTCCATGTTGGCTTCGAGCTGGTCGTTGGGGATCATGTCCACCACATGGCCCTCCTCCATCACGTAATGGCGGTCGGCGATGGTGGCGGCGAAGCGGAAGT